>CAYGUD010000006.1:0-4469 GCA_964352865.1 uncultured Hyphomonas sp. | reverse complement strand
CGATCTGACTTGAGAGCGCAGCATTCCGAGCGATGAAATCAATAAGAAACTCGTGCAATCCCGACCCGATGATCGCGTCACTGCTCGATTCGGTAATCAGGGCTTCGTGACTGGCGGCGAGATCATGCGCGGGCGTGCGCCGTCCATATTCGCGTTCCAGCGCCGTCAGCGTCTCCATAATCTCGTCATAGCAATAGGCAATCGATCGCGGTAATCGTACGTCGTGAATGAGAAAATCAACGATTGCGGCGGGGCTCATTTCTCCCCCGTAGAGCCAATGAAAGGATCGCTCTGCCGAAGCCGACCGCAGGATCATCTCCCACTGAACACGGTCGAGAGAGGACCCGACCGAGGCGCTCGACGGTAGAAGAACATAGTATTTTGTGTCCAAAATCCGGGCTGTATTGTCGGCTCGCTCAATCAATGCGCCCAGGATGGCAAATCGAAAAATGTCGTTGCGCAGCATTGTGCCATTGATGCTGCCGCGCACCAGCGCCGCCTGTTGCCTCACGGAGGATAGTAGATCGGGCAAGTCCGTTCGGTGCTTCTGCGCCTCGCGATCGCGCTTGAACTGAATCCAGATCTCATTGATCGCTTCCCAAACATCGCGCGTCAGCGCTGTACGGGTCATACGCGCATTCTCTCTGGCTGCGGCAATGGAGGAATAAAGACTGCTCGGATTGTCCTTATCCGCAACCAGGAAGCCGACCGCGCCGCTTGTATTGAACTGCTCATGACGCTGCAGATAAAGGTCCCTGGTTCCCGCCGTGGTCAAGACTGACTCCCACTCGCTTTCGGCGGTGCGGGCGCGCGTCAGAGACATTCGGAACCCGGCATCAACCAGGCGAGCTGTGTTCTCAAACCGCTCCAGATATCGCATCATCCAGAACAGTCCCGAAGCGGTTCGACCCAGCATCTTATTCATCGCTGAGCACCCAGGTATCTTTCGTGCCGCCACCCTGGCTTGAGTTCACAACCAGAGACCCCTCTTTCATAGCGACACGCGTCAGGCCTCCCGGGACAACATCGATCGATTGCGGCGAGACCAGTACGAAAGGCCGCAAGTCGACATGGCGTGGCGCGAGCCCAGCATCTGTTAGAATGGGCACGGTTGAAAGCGCCAAAGTCGGTTGCGCAATATAGTTGCCGGGCTTCGCTTCAAGCTTCTTGCGAAAAGCTTCCAGTTCTGCCTTGCTCGCCGCCGGCCCCACCAGCATGCCATACCCGCCCGAGCCATGCACTTCCTTGACCACCAGGTCTGCGAGATTGTCGAGCACGTATTGCAAGGAAGACGGCTCCGAACATCGCCAGGTTTCGACATTCTTCAAGAGCGGTTTTTGTCCGGTATAGAACTCGATAATATCCGGCATGTAGGAATACAGCGCCTTATCGTCAGAGATACCGGTGCCGGGCGCATTGGTGATCGTGACGCCTCCGGCGCGATAGATGTCAAAGATTCCCGGTACGCCCAGGAGAGAGTCTGGATTGAAATTGAGCGGGTCGAGGTATTCATCATCAACACGGCGGTAGATGACATCGATCGGTTCAAAGCCACAGGTGGTACGCATGCAGATGCGCCCATCAACGACTTTCAGATCATGGCCCTCGACAAGTTCCACGCCCATCTGATCAGCCAGAAAGGCATGCTCGTAATAGGCAGAGTTGTGAATGCCCGGGGTCAACACCGCAATGGTTGGCTTGCCCGTACACGCCGCGGGTGCAGAGGCCGCAAGCGCCTTGCGCAATAAGGATGGATAATCGCTGATCGTTTCCACGCCGACGCGCGAGAACAGTTCCGGAAACATCTTCAGCATCGTTTCCCGGTTTTCAAGCATGTATGAGACGCCGGACGGGGTACGGGCATTGTCTTCCAAAACAAAAAACTCATTCGGCCCGGTGCGCACCAGGTCCGTGCCGACAATGTGCGTATAGATGCCACCTGGCGGGTCGACGCCAACCATTTGCGACAGAAACGCTTCGTTCTCCAAAATCAACGCAGCAGGCACTCGCCCGGCTCGGAGGATTTCCTGACGGTGATAGATGTCGTGCAAAAAGGCGTTGAGCGCCTTTATCCGTTGCTCAATCCCTTTGGTGAGCGTTCGCCATTCTTTCGCACTGATGATCCGAGGCAGCAGGTCAAACGGGATCAGGCGTTCTTCTGCATCGGCTTCGCCATATACGTTGAATGTGATTCCAGTTCGCCGAAAGAATTCTTCTGCTTTGTGCGATTGGTGTTTCAACCGCGCCGGATCGATCTCGGAGAACAACTGGTGAAATGCCTGGTAAGGCGCGCGTACTTCGTTTCCGTAGCCATGCATCTCATCAAAGAAGTCATCACCATCAGCCATACCCCCATCACGCACATCCGCATGGCTCTCGCAAGGAGCGACACGTCAGAAGTGTAGCGCATCCGTCAATTGCTCAAAGATTGGGCGGACAGGGATTGTCAGCGGTAAGTGAGTTTTTGCCGCCTTGCTCCACGCTCGGCCTATAACCATGATCCCGTTTTCCTGTTTCACAACGCAGCGCGCTCCGAGTAGCGCCAACTTCTCGCCAGATAACTGCCCCCAATCCTGACGATGCTGGAGGCGGGTTCGCATTAGACTGATCGCACCTGCCTCAAGCATCACGGTAGCTCAGTCAGGTGCGTCTGTGAAACGCTTAACCAGGCGAGTGAATGAAACCAACGCCGCATCAGCGGATTCCTGGGTTGAGGCGCTGACGAAAAGCGACACATCTCTATCCGGAAAACTAAGCTTTCTTGAATACGAGGGATCTCCATCGTCGCCATAACTGGTGATCGTTTCTCCGCCTTGGACCAACCGAACGGCCAACACTTGGTCCGCCGTCTCCGCAGACGCCAGAATCTGACGGCCGATATGTTCGAGCGTCACGTCGACCGTTTTATATCCAAGCAAATCTAGCGGTGAACAAAGTTCCAGAGCGGGATCTATGTCCTCCAAATCCACCACGGGGATTCGTAGAAGCGTAGCATCTGCTGTGACTTCGATATCATCGGGAAGTCCCGGAAATTGACTAGCGTGCGCCCGAAGACTGTCTATCTGATACTCAATTGCTCTGCGTCCATCCGGAAGAATTCGATTGGCGTCATAGTACAAATTCGGATCGGCTCGATCTGGCCACGCAAACATGGCTCCGCCGTCAGAGGCCTCAAGCATTTCAGGGGTCATGTGCTCAAACACTGCGAAAGTGTTTTCGAACAGGACACGCGGTTTTTCTGACGGATCAAGATGGTCTACAGCTTCAATCAACAGCAAAGACGCGGCCCGATGGTTCGGATTGCAAGTTGCACCATGACGCGGGTCGAGACCAAATATGACGTCGGGTTGCTCACGCTCAATCACCTCCGTTAATTCTTCAACCAATCGGTCACGCCCGCCTTTTACCGCCGCCCAGCGCTGCAGGCTTCGTCGAACTCCTACAGCGGAATGTGAATAGAAAAGATCCTCCCAATCCAACACTTCAGCTTTCCCGTTTGCGATTGCGGCTGATTGTGCGAATTCGCGTTTTCTACGCTCTGCACAGGCATCAATGTCGGTTTCGCCGATCGTTTCAAAGCACCCCCATTCTGCGGGAGTGACACTGACAAAGTGGCACGATGCTCCATTGAACAAGCACGCCTCTGCCAAAATTGGCATGAGCACCCACTCATCGTCCGGATGCGCCCCAAGGAACATGAGCTTTTTCCCGGCGAGTGACGATGTCAGATCATCCTCTTGATGTATCTGCTCACTCGTCGATGGATTTTCGCAGGCTGTAATGAAGATCATAGCGACCAGCAGAAACCACTCTTTCATCCAGTATCTCCATCGCAAAACCTCAGCGCGCGTTTCACAGCAATATCAGTATACACCGATAAATCGCTATTGTCCGCTAAGGACCCGGCGCAGAAATTAGAACCACTTCAAAATTCGATAATTGCCCAATATGGAAATTGGCCACACATTCTAAAACGTTGCCTTCGCTCACCCGATGCGTTCGCAATTGGTTTCTACGACGCCGCCATTATGCGGAACCACGAACCGATTGGTCATGTGGTTTGGCGAGCTTGTTGGGGCCGCGAACCAGCTGAATATGGCGTGGTTCGATGGCTGCAGCCTGAACTTAAACAACCAGTCGGGTGATGATGGGTCAGGCGGCAATGCGGTCCAGTCGCCCTTGCCGGATACTTCGTAGATCCTGTTAGTGGCGACGTAGATGATCGTGCCTTGTGCGGTGAGTGTGCCGTCCTCTGCAATGCTCGCAGTGAGGTCTATCGAAACCACATTGCTGTGGACGATGCAGCGCCAGCTTCCCGTCGGCGCCGCAGGGCGTTTTGGGGTGTCGGAAGATTCGGTTGTGACGGTAGTATCATCCCCATGAAGTGCAGGTGAGCCAATTGGTCCGTGATCTGCCTCCCCCTGAAAATCTGCACTGGCTGCCTGAAGGCCCACCTGCTCGATGATGAC
>CAYGUD010000005.1:0-22418 GCA_964352865.1 uncultured Hyphomonas sp. | reverse complement strand
CCCTTATTCTTGCCATTCATCAGGCGCTCAAACAGAGCCGGAGCATTCTCCAACCCATCGGCGCGATCTTCGCAGAATTTCAATTGGCCACTCGCAATCCATGGCGCGGCTTCGGCGACATATTCGTCCCAGCGGGGATAAAAGTCATAGACGACAAGACCGGAGAGTTGGGCCCGTTTGCCGATGATCATACCCGCATTCAGCGGATGCTGGCTCTGGGTCTCTGTATGATAGGCATCGACCAGGCCGCACAGCACGCCGCGGGCATAGATCCGCGCATGCGTCAGCGCCAGCATCGCCATATCCGCCGAGACATTCTCGAAAAACACAGACAAGCCATCCGGCAGGGCTTTGCCGAGGCGGTCGCGCCAGCCATCGGCTTTGTAATCGATGCAGGCGTCGAACCCATAAGTGTCTGTCACCAAGGCGCACTTTTCAGGCCCGCCAGCAATGCCGACGACCCGCTCCGCGCCCTTAATCCGTGCGATTTGTCCGGCCGTGCCGCCGACAGGGCCAGCGGCCGCATCGACCAAGACTGTATCGCCGGGACCGACTTTGGCGAGTTGGGTCATCCCCGACCAGGCTGTCAGGCCGGGCATACCAAGGACACCGGCATGCGCGGCCAGCGGCGCGACTCCGGGATCAATCTTGCGGACTTCACTGGCCGGCAAGGCGATGAATTCCTGCCAGCCACCTTCCATCGCCTGAACCCAATCACCTTCGGCGATGCCCGCAGCGCGGGTTTCAATGACTTGTCCGATAATCGCACCAGGAACAGCGCCTTTCATCGGCTCGGGCGCAGGCTCGCCCATATGCCGTCCGCGCAGGCGGGACCCAACATAGGGATCTAGCGAGAGGTGCACGACGCGCACGACCACGCCATTGTCGGGGCAAGTCGGGCGGTCTGCTTCGATGATTGCAAAATCGTCTGCCACGGGTTTGTGGTCGACGGCGTGCTTTAGAGTTCCGAGCTTCATGCTTTATCCTTCAACCATTTCTATCAGAGTGCCATCCGGGTCTTGTAAAACCCCGACCCGCTTGCCTTTGTAAATCGCACCTTCTCTGATCGTCGGCGGAGTCAGCCAGGGGCCCGGCAGACGGTCAAAATCAGGATGGAAGAGCGTTCCGATCGCACAGCCCGGCACCAGCATGCCGTCATGTCCAGGACGCTGAATGGCGTCGCTGGGATACTGATCGAGCTCCAGAAACACGTCCTTGTCGTGGATCAGGGTGCAGATCTTGTGCAGCTCATCCAGCGGCGTGCCATAGGCCTTGGCGATCATTGTGTAAGGGATTTCCATTTCACGACCAAAGGCGAGGCCGCACTTTTCCTGCATCCAGGCGGCGGCGCGGTCCATGTCCGAATTGCCCATGACAAGAATAAACAGCTTGTCGATCAAGCTGCCTGCGCGCGGTAAATTGTATTCCGGCAGATCGTCATTGATCTGCGTGAGATAGACAATCTCCTCGTCCGGACCTTTGACTTGCATTGGGTGAATTGCGTCCAGTCCTGGGATCTTGTTTGGCGGGCCAATGATTTCAAATGGGCTGTCCAGCATCCGGTCATTCACGGCCATGACGTCTTGCACGCAGATCTCAATCGCGTTCCAGCCATAAGAGCGCAGCGCTTTGAAGCCCTCGACGACGGGCTGCTCGATGAAACGAAGGAAGATATCCGCGCCTGAACTCGGTTGCAGCACGGCATAGGCGCAGCCGCTTGAATTAGGGGTGTGCCAGCTTGTGGCCAGCGCGGCGCTGATCTTGTCTTGTTCGACGACGGAATAGTCGAAATACGTCGTGTAGAGATCAATGCTTCGGTTCAGGTCGGCAACCGTAACAGTCGCGGCACGCAGAAGTTTCATCGAGATCAGCCCTTTGCAAAGCCCGGAAAAGGGCGGCATAGTAAAAGATATATCATTTGTTTTGGCTGCGGCTAGCACCTTGAGGAGAAAAGATGATGAGCGCCTATATGATTGTCTTCGCGAAGATCCATGATCGCGAGCGTTTTATCAATGATTACGGCATCCCGACGGCTAAGCTGATTGGTGAGTATGGCGGCGAATATGTGCTGCGCGGACCTGGCGTCGAGTCGCTGGAGGGCGGTCTGTTTGAGGGCGCAAGCGCTGTGATTTCGAAATGGCCAAGCAAGGACGCAATCAAGGCCTTCTGGAATAGTGAAGCTTATGCGAAGCTGAAAGCCGCGCGCCAGCCAGTGTCCGACGCGCATGTGATGATTGTGGAGGGATGACGATGTTGAGATGGTCTTTAATGCTCGCAAGTGGCGGCATTCTCGCAGCTTGCCAGGTCGCGACTGATATCCCGCTGACCCAGGAAGCGCCAACCAGGACAAGTTCTGCCGTCACACTCGCCAATGCCGGTCAGTCGAAGCCGCAAATGGATGGACAAACAATTATTGCGATGGCCCACGAAGCGGCCGGCGGTGACGCATTTGTAAACCCAGGCTCACTGTTTCTGTCCGGGCACAACATCATTTATAGCCGCGACGGCGGCACGCAGATCTGGGACCAGTACGCCATGTGGCGGGTTTTCGCAGATGCGAAAGCTGACGCGCATGCGGCGAATGGCAAAGTCCGGATCGAAGCCTGGACAGATGACAAGCTGGTCATGCTTTTGAGCTATGATGGCGAAGCCACGTACAATAAATCAGGACGTATGGAAGATCAGTCCGCGAACGCCATGTGGAGCAATAATTTCGGCTTTGGCGCCATCCGCAACGGGTTGGACGAGGGCTGGACGCAGGCACGGCGATCTGATCGCACCATCGATGGCAAACCGGCTTACATGGTCCAGTTGACGGACCCGGTGGGGGGCACGACATTGTTCGGAATTGATCGGTCTTCGTACCAGATTCTATATGTCGGGTTTGACACGCCGCGCGGCTGGCACGAGCGTCGCTATTCAGATTATTTCAGCAAGCCTGGAACACCCTGGCAGCAAGCAGGACGAGTCCGGCTCTACTATGATGGCATCCTCGCCAACGAAGCTGTGTGGACTGATTTCGAGCTCGGGAAACCCTATGCTGATGACACGTTCACGGTCACTGAAGCACCCTCCAAACCAAGTTTTGATTAGAATGGTTTGACAGCGCCAAAGAAGGCCGTGGTCAGGATCAGAACCCAATACATATAAGCGACATTACGGCCGAGCTGGATTGATTTTTCCAGCTTGGCCTCAACTTCCGGGTTGGGCCCTGCGGCCAGGACCGGAAACATTTTCTGCCATTCATGCATGATCAGGCGCAGGATGACGCCAATGATCAAAGCGGTTCCGTAAGTCAGAATCTTGGCAGAGAACCACAATTGACCTTCGCCCCCTGCAAACGGTCCATTCCCCATCAGTGACATTAACGACGTGATCAACAGTGTCGGGATCAGCAAGTAACGCGTCCAATCTTCTATGTCTGAGAGGAGCTTGAACATTGGCGTACCACGTTTGACAAAGGCGCCCCATGTCAGCGCCATCCAGGCCGCCCAGGTCACCCACATTGCGACCAGCCAACCACCGCCGAGCGGCTGAACGCCCCATAGGTACCCCATATGAAGTCCCAATGGCAGCAGGCTGATAATCCCGGTGCGCGCCATGATGTCGATCCGGTATGCGGTATCCATGTGACGCTGTCGCTCTTCCAGTGGCAGTGCAGGGTTCACGACTTTATAGGAGGTTTGAAACACACCCCACTCGCCGCCGAGCCAATAGACCATCGCCACGATGTGAAGCCACCGCAGAATTGCCAGTTCATTTGCTGCTAGAAACTCGCCCATAGGACATTCCTCCGATCCCGAATTTTAAATGATATATCATTTAAAATTTGCTCGTGTCCAGTCAGCTCTTCTATTGTTGCTGGACACCTCGTGCAGACCGGCGGTTTCGCCAGAATTAGTCGCTTGTGCTGGCGCCGGGTTCAACGCGCGGCCAGATATACGGATCATCTGTTGGCGTACCGAAAAGGAGCGTCCCGTCGATCGAATACCCGCGCTCGAGCTGACCAATTGCGGCGGGCATAATCTGCGTCCGCGATTCGATGCGCCGTTGATCGCCGCGCTTGCCTGTGATGATGCAGCGCTCTGGATCGATCCAGCCGCTAAAGCCGTCAGAGTTTTGCTCCCAGACAGTGTAACATGTGTCGGCTATCGCAGAAGTGGTTTCCACTGCGCCGGTTGCAAAAGCATCCGGGTTTTCTATGAGCATGGCTGCCACATCCTGGTCGGCAACACGCAAGGCTTGCATGCGATTCTCGGTGCGGTCTGGCGCCTCATCAAACAAATAGATGAGCTGGCGATAATAATCTCCGTCAGGGCCATCATGGCGCATTTCAGAATACATCGCATGTCGGCGCCCGTCAGGCGGCGCAATGTTTCTGATCCGCTGATAGATTGGCCGACCTTCGCGGGCGCCGCCATCGGCGTCTGAAAAATAGTCACCCTGCATCAATCGCGTCAGCGCCTGCAATTCAACATCGAGCGCCGTTCTGTTCGCCTGTTTCAGGTTTATTGTCGGGCCTTTATCATCGACCCCAAAGACCAGGTGCCCAGTCGCATCGACTGCGCGGTCATTCAGCAAAAGCGCGTTCCGGCGCAAGACCAGTGTTTCTTCGAGAAATACCTGCGTTTCAAATCGGCTGGAATAGTAAGAACAGGCCTTTGGTTTAAGATAGCCTTCGAACTGCTCCTCGGCCCGCTTCCAGTAAACCTCGCAGCCTGGTTTGAGAATGAAATCATCGACACTCAGCGCGGCTTGTGTCTCGGGGTGGTGATGCAAGTCGGTCAGGGCGCGCGGATCCTTCGGCGTGTAAATCGTCAGTCGGACGGCGTCCTCCACCGGATCAGATTCAAATGCGTAGATGCGTTGGCGGTAGAGATCATCAGGATCATAATGCTGATATTGCTGCGCATAGAGTTGGCGGCCTGGGATGCCCGAGATCTCGACGGGGTAAAATGTATGATTGGTGTGCCTATGGCGCAGCTCGGACGGAAGGTCGCCCGCGCGTTCCTCGCTCACTTGTTGTGTGTTGTCATAGACACCGGGGAACCAGGACAAGAGCTCGTTCAGATCACGATCAAGTGACGCTGATGCCGTTGGATCTGTACCGGTTTGGCAGGCGGCCAGTAACAAAGCGGCAACGGGAACCAATGCACAAGAAAGCTTGCGACGCGTCCCGGATTGAGCGGCCGTCTGCATCAATCAGTTTTCGCGAATTCGTTTGCCACATCCTCGCTGGAATCTTCCTTGCCGCGGGCAATGGCTTCCCGGTCTTGTTGAATGATGCGGAACAGGCGGGCAAGGTATTCTTGCATCCACAGGCCGCGTTCATCGGCCTCATCTTTTGTCGGGGTGAAGGCATCGATGCTGGCTTTCGATACGGTTTCGCCGCGCGCAAGCAAACGTTCGATTGTGTCCATTCGCTCATGCATCACAGCGACTTCCTGGATCAGGGCCAGGTTGATATTCATCACCCGCTCAACATCCGGGTTTTCGAGGAACCATGGGCGCTTGCCTTTGGACTTCGCCCCCGCAAGAGCGATCGGGTCGAGGCTTTGTGTCATCATCAAGCTACCTTCTTCGCACCGACAACATGCCAGGCGGCTTTGCGACCAAAGTCTTCGCTGTCATCATCTGCGGCGTCAGGGAAAATGTCTTTGTCGACGACGGCTGCAACGCCGCCATGGATCAGGTGATTGTCGCCAAACCCAGCCTGTTTCATCCAGGCATCGAGATCGATCTCATGCATCTTGGTCCAGAAGGGTTCATTATTATAGAACGCGTCCCAATCCCGCATGGCCTGTTCGAAGAGCGGCATCGTATCAGCATATTGCGGTTGCTCAACGTGCAGGACGATCCCGCCGGGCTTGAGCAGGCGCTGCGTCTCGGCAAAGATCTTCGGCATCGTCTTGTAACTGGTCTCGTGCAGGAACATGGTCGACTGCACCCAGTCAAAGCTCTCATCTTCAAAGCGTGAAAGATCAGAGACGTCATCCTGAATGAAAGTGACATTCTCGATGCCCATACTCTTGGCACGGGCAAGACCGTAGCGCAGCATTGGCGCACCAGCATCGACAGCAATCACTTCCGCATCCGGGAAGGCAGCAGCGATCGGCAGAACATTATGGCCAAGACCAGCGCCAATATCGAGGATGCGCTTCGGCTTGAAATCTTCGCCAAAGGTCTGCTTGAGCCATTCAGCTACAGCGACGCCGCCACCATCATTGAAACGCCCGAGCATGCCGCCCGTCGTTGCAAAGATGCCAGCATCATAATTGGCTGGCCCGGTAATATCGCCCGGCACCAATTCGGTGTGATACGAGCCAGGCATACAATGGTGATCGATTGCCTCAGTTGAGCGCGGCTGTTTGAAATCTGGATTGAGTTGCAGCCGCTTGTCGCCTTTGGTCAGCTTGTTCACCTTGGCGTTCAGTTCATCTGCCTGGCGAAGTGTCACCCAACGCCCGGCCTGTTGACGGGTTTCCATTGTGGCGCGGCGCAGGGCTGACCACCATTGGAACATGGGATCCTTGAGAAGAGCTTTGCGAACTTCGTGGCGGCTTTCAAAACCACGGTCTTTTTCTTTCGCAAAAGCCGGTTCAACACGTGCTTCAAACGCCTCGCCGACGCCCGGCATAATATTCGTCGACAAATGGCGATTCATCTGGGCAAGGAAGTTGAAGCGGGCAATCTCGTCATGATTGGTTTCAGGATAGACGCCATGTCGGCCGACAACGCGATAATCGGGTGGGCCGTCATACTCAATCGGCTCGGGCCGGGCGTCGCGTTCAGTGTCAGCCATGTCATGTCTCCTTTTCCCTTCACAAAATGGCGCGTTTTCGCGACACTTTCAACGGAGGGGCTTTGCAATTCCTTTAAAAGATATATCATTTGACGAAAGAAGCTATAGGGAAGGTTCCGGATATGGGTACCAAGATTGTCGCACTGTTCAATTTAAAGTCGGGTGTCAGTGTCGCTGAATATGAAGCCTGGGCCAAGGCCAAGGACATTCCGACTGTGAATGGACTGAAATCCGTCGACGAGTTTGCCGTATTCAAATCGGTCGGGCTGTTAGGGTCTGAAGACAAACCGCCTTATGCCTATATCGAAATCATTGATGTGAATGACATGGATGGGTTTGGCGGCGACGTGTCGACTGAAGCCATGCAAGCCATTGCAGGCGAGTTTCAGGCCATGGCCGATGATCTTTCATTCATCCTCACTGACAAGCTTGGCTAGGGGGCCTTTATGGGCAGATTTACTGGAAAGACTGCGGTCATAACTGGCTCAGGCCGGCGCAAGGGCCTCGGCGAAGCGATTGCAAAACGGCTGGCTGAAGACGGCGCAAATATTGTCATCTCGGACATTGGCGCACCGCGCGATGAAGCAACCGGCGCGGAACATATCGGCTCGACGGATGAGATGGAAGCGATCGCCGCCGATATGCGCGCCCTCGGCGTGCAGGCCTCGACGAAAGTCTGCGATGTGCGTTCACTTGAAGATGTTCGCGGGCTCGCCGCGCACGCGGTCGAAACCCATGGCAGTCTGAACATCTGGGTCAATAATGCCGGTATTGGTTACATTATGAAGCCGCTCCTCGAGGTAACCGAGGATGACTGGCGTGCCGTTATTGATGTCAATTTGACCGGCGCTTTCTTTGGCGTCAAAGCCGCGGCAGAAACCATGGTCAAGCAAGGCAAAGGCGGGCGGATCATAAATATCGCCTCTCAAGCGGCCAAATCCGGCTTTCCGCACGCGCAGGCTTATACCTCCTCCAAGCATGGTCTGGTCGGGCTTGTGCGGTCGGCGGCAGTAGAGCTTGGCGGCGACAAGATAACCGTCAACAATGTCTGTCCCAACCATGTCACAACTGGTCTCGGCGCCTGGCAAAACGAGTATTTCGCAAAAGTGGTCGGCGCAGAATCAGTAGAAGATTATCTCAAGGCGATGGCGGATCGGATTCCAATGGGCCGTCCTGGCTTGCCGGAAGACACGGCAAATGCGGTGGCGTTCCTGTGCTCGGATGAAGCCAATTATATCACGGCAGAGAGCATGAATGTTTCCGGCGGGGAGGAACCTCATTAATGGCTTTGCCACCCGATCCCGCGCCCAAGGGCTTTGCCTGGCCGAATGGTGCGAAGCTCGCCCTGTCGATTGTCGTCAATGTCGAAGAGGGTGCAGAGCGCCGTATTGATGAAGGCGATAAACGCCCTGAACCTGTCGACGAGCTCGGTGCGGTGCCTGGCAAGCCAATCCGCATCCACGGCAATGAAAGCAATTACCAGTATGGCATCAAGCGCGGTGCACCGCGGATCCTGAAGATCCTCGACAGAGCCGGGATCAACACGACCTGGACAGTTTGCGGTCAGGCGCTTGAGAAGGCCCCGTGGCTGGCTGAAGCGATTGTCGCGCGCGGCGATGAGCCCTGCAATCACGGGCACAAATGGGCGTTTACGGCCTTCATGGATGAAGCCGAAGAGACAGCCTTCGTCAAACAGGGAACCGACTCTATTGCCGAGACGTGCGGTCGACGTCCCGTTGGATGGCTCTCGCGCTATTTGCACACCGACATCACGCGCCGGATCCTGAAAGAGCAGGGCTACCTCTACCACATGGATGATTATTCCGATGACTTTCCATATTGGGCAGACGTCGAGATGAAAGATGGGTCGAGCGAGCCCATGGTCATCCTGCCTTACGCGATCGATTCAAATGATATGAAATTCTGGCTCAGCCCGAGCTTCACGCCCGACATGTGGCTGTCCTACGCCAAGAACACGTTCAATTGGCTCTTGCGAGAAGCCAATGAAGAGGGCGCGCGGATGATGTCGCTCGGCCTGCATTTGCGCATCATTGGGCGCCCGGGGCGGATCGATGCGTTCCAGCATTTCCTCGACCACGTCAAAGCGCACAAAGACGTGTGGATCGCCACAAGAGAAGAAATCGCGCAGCATTTCGCTGCTAATGTAACGCCTGGAGGCGCAAAATGAGATCAATCTTCATCGCTGTGATAGGCGCCATGAGCCTCACTGGCTGTATGAGTATCGCAAGTGAGGTGGATCGCGAGATTGTGCCGATAGAGACAGCCGAAGTCGAGGCGGGGAGCCTCGACCTGGATCAAAACCCGCTCGATTTGCGCCGCACGACTTTAGTCGTTCGCGATATTGAGAAGTCGCTGGCGCTTTACCGCGACGCGCTCGGAATGAGTGTCGAGTATGATCAGGAGTTGACGTCGCCGGGGCTCGCCATGCGTCACGGCGCTGATGGTCAGAACCGGTCACGACTGGTTTTGCTGAAAGCCAATGATGACTTCATTGGCATGCTCGGTCTGTGGCAATTCCTCGACCAGACTGAGATGGATATAGCTGAGCCAGATGCAGCTGATTTCACGCCTGGCGAGATTGTCTTGCTGTTCAATTCCAAGACGCTGGATGTCACTTTCCCGGCCGCGGCTGCCGCGCCAGGCGTCAAAATTATCGGCGCGCCGAAAGAACGGCGCTATCCTTCTCCAGCCGGGGAGATCGTCGTCATGGTCTCGATGTTGACTGACAATGATGGACATACGATCGAGCTCAATCAGCTGGTCTCGGACCCGCGCCAGGAATGAGTCGTCTCTCGCCATTGCCGCTTGATGAGGTTGATCCCGAAACCCGGGAAATGATCAAGAATGCTGAAGACCTGATGGGCTTTGTGCCGAATGATGCGCTGGTCATGGCGCGGCATCCGGCGCTGACCAAGGCGATGTGGGGGCTGGTTGCGGCTGTCTATGGGCCAGGCAGGGTCGACAATGGCCTGAAGCGACTGGTCGGCGAAGCGGCGAGCAAGGCGGCGGGCTGCTTCTATTGTTCTGCCCACGCAGCACATGGCGCACGAGAGCAGGGCGTTGCGCAAGAGAAAATTGACGCGGTCTGGAGTTTTGAAGACAGCCCGCTTTTTACTGAAGCAGAACGCGCGGCGATCAATCTGGCGATGAAAGCCGGAATGGTTCCGAATGAAACCAGCGATGCTGATTTTGAGCGCCTTAAGGCACACTTCTCGGAAGCGGAAATCACTGAGATCGTCGCGGTAATTGCTATGTTTGGGTTCCTCAATCGATGGAACACAACCCTCGACACAGCGCTCGAGCCTGTGCCCATGGCGTCGGTTGAAGGTCTCGTTCAGCTCTGACCCACAGCCTTTCCACCAATCAGCGCAAGAGAATGTTTGACCTAGGAAGAGGTTCGCTCTAATTTGTCCGGACAAATCCGGATACTTCATGTCGACCACATTCAAATCTCTCTTATTCGTTCCCGGCTCACGCCCCGAACGCTTTGACAAAGCGGCGGCCAGCGGCGCTGATACGATCATCATTGATCTGGAAGATGCTGTGCTTCCAGATGCCAAGTCTGAAGCTCGCGCTGCGGCTCTGGGATGGCTGGCGCATCGCGGCGATGTCATTGCTGGCATTCGCATAAACAGCCCGCGCACGGCAGAGGGGTGCAGCGATATTGCGGCGCTTGCCGTGTCCGGTTGTTCGCCTGATTTCGTTATGGTCCCGAAAGCTGAAACCGGTGTGGATATGGAAATCGTCGGCGAGGCGCTCGATCACGGCGCACCCTTGATCGCAGTGATTGAAAGCGGCCGGGGCCTGCGACGCGCCTTTGATATTGCCAAACAATCTGATGCAGGTGTTCTGTTCGGCGGGGCAGATTATAGTGCCAGTCTCGGCGCCGACTTGTCGAATTGGGATGCGATGATTGTTGCGCGCGGCACGATTGCGGGCGCCTGCGGCGCAGCAGGCGTCCCGGCTTATGATGTGCCTTTTCTGGACGTCAAAGATCCGGCCCGTCTCGACGCGACGACCCGGCAGGCCAAAGCCGTGGGCTTTGCAGGCCGGGCCTGTATCCATCCTAATCAAGTTGAGACCGTCAACGCCGTATTTCGCCCGACCGCTGCAGAGGTTCTGGAAGCCCGCGCGATCATCAAAGCTTTTGAAGACAGCCAGGGCGGCGCCGCCTTGCACAATGGAAAACTCATAGACCGCCCGATCATTCTGGCGGCTGAAAGAACCCTCGCCAAATCGGGCGAAGAAAGAGGATAATCATGGTTCAGAATTGGAAAGAAGTCGGCCCAAATCGCTACCGCGAGACGTTTGGGCGCTATTTCGAAGACTTCAAGGAAGGTGACATTTACGAGCACCGCCCGGGTAAGACCGTTACTGAGTATGACAATCACAGTTTCACATTGCTGACGCTGAACACCCACCCGATGCACTTTGACAGCGAGTTTGCCGCTGCGTCCGAGTTTAAGAAGAACCTCGTCGTGTCGCCCTACACGCTGGCGCTGCTGATCGGCATGAGCGTCACGGATTGTTCGCAAAAAGCCGTCGCTAATCTCGGCATGGATGAAGTGAAATTCACCGCCCCTGTCTTCGCAGGCGACACGCTATATGCAGAGAGCGAAGTACTCGGCAAACGCGAAAGCAAGTCGCGCCCGGGCCAGGGCATCGTCACGATTGTTACGCGCGGTTTCAATCAGGATGGCACGATGGTCTGTACGTTCAAACGTAACATGCTGATCCCGTCTCGCGGCCAGGCCGTTGAAGACAAAGTTGGACATTATTAGGAGGCCGAAATGGCAGACACCGCACACCTAAGTAGCGAGGCCGCCGAAGAAGAGCGCCTGATGCTGGACGCGATCGACAAGTGGATTGCACAAAAAGTCAAACCCGTCGCGATGGAATTGGAACATGCCAACGAGTATCCGATGGACCTCGTTGAAGACATGAAAGAGCTCGGTCTCTTCGGCGCGCTGATTGATCCGGAATATGGCGGGCTTGGCCTATCGGCTTCCCTTTATGCGAAGATCGTGACGCGTATTGCAGAAGAGTGGATGAGCCTGACCGGCATCTTTAATTCGCACCTGATGATGGCGCAAATTGTTCAGCGCTTCGGGACGGATAAACAGAAAGACTATTGGCTACCAAAGTTTGCGACGGGCGAAATTCGCGGCGGTCTTGCGCTGACCGAGCCGAACGCTGGAACCGACTTGCAGGCGCTGACAACCAAGGCAACACGCGTCGGCGATAAATATGTTGTTGAAGGCGCTAAGACCTGGATCTCAAACGCGATTGAGGGCCATTGTGTGGCGCTGCTGTGTAAGACAGATCCGTCGGCGGAGCCGCGCTATAAAGGCATGTCGATCCTGATCACGCAGACGAAAAACCCTGACACAATGGAAGATCTGCCTGGCGTCACCAATGGCAACAAGCTGGAGAAGCTTGGCTATAAAGGCATCGATAGCGGCGAGCTGATTTATACCGGATATGAGTGCGATGCTGAGCTTAGCCTGATCGGCGGAGAAGAAGGCAAAGGCTTCTTCATGGCGACGGGCGGCCTTGAGATTGGCCGCATCAATATCGCGGCGCGTTCTGTCGGCATTGCTCGGCGCGCACTCAAAGAAAGCGTTGCCTATGCGCAGACCCGCCACACTATGGGAAAACCCATTTGTGAGCACCAAGCCATTCAGCTGAAGCTGGGTGAGATGGGCGCTAAAACACGTGCGGCCGAACTGCTCGTTGAAGACGCGGCTCGTGCCTATGACACTGGCGAGCGGATCGATATGGAGGCCGGCATGGCCAAATATTTCGCGTCTGAAACCGCGGTCGAAGTGGCGACTGAAGCCATGCGCATTCATGGCGGCTATGGCTATTCGAAGGAGTACGTGATCGAGCGCCTTTACAGAGATGCGCCGCTAATGTGTATCGGCGAGGGCACGAATGAAATGCAGCGCATCATCATCGCCAAGCAATTGGTCAAACGGAATCCAATCTAATGTCTGACTTGCCGCTCAAAGGCATTCGAATCCTGTCAGTCGAGCAATATGGCGCCGGGCCTTACGGCACCATGTTGCTCGCCGATCTTGGCGCGGAAGTGATCAAGATCGAAGATCCGTCGCGCGGCGGTGACGTTTCGCGTTCGGTGGGCCCCTACATGTTGGGGGAAGGTGATAGCGAGTTCTTCCAGACCTTCTCACTCGGCAAAAAGTCCGTAACGCTGGATTTGAAATCAGCCGATGGACGAGCGAAATTTGAGACCCTGGTTAAAAGTGCCGACGCGGTCGCTAACAACTTGCGCGGCGATCAACCGGAAAAACTTGGATTGACTTATCAGGCACTCAAAGCCGTCAATCCGAAAATCGTCTGCGCGCACCTCTCTGCCTATGGCCGGAAGTCAGAGCGCGCCGCCTGGCCGGGCTATGATTATCTGATGCAAGCCGAAGCTGGTTTCATGTCAATGACCGGCGAACCGGATGGCCCGCCTGTACGGTTCGGCCTGTCAATGGTCGACTTTCATACGGGAAGTCATATGGCGACGGCGCTATTGGCGGGCCTGCTGGGTGCCAGCCGTTCCGGTGAAGGGTGTGATCTTGATGTCTGCCTGTTCGATACCGCTTTGCACCAGCTGTCCTATCCGGCGACCTGGTATCTCAATCAAGGGCATGTGACAGGGCGCTTGCCACGCGGCGCGCATCCTTCAATCGCACCAAGCCAACTGGTCAAAACCAAAGATGGTTGGGGCCTGCTAATGTGTCAGACGCCGAAATTCTGGGGCCTGTGGTGCCAGCTGACCGGCTCTGAGCTTGGCGAAGACTCGCGCTTCGCAACCATACCAGCGCGTCGCAAAAATCTGGCCGCTTTGAGCGATGCCGTGGATCAGGTGATGATGGCGAAAACCACGTCTGAATGGCTGGATGTTCTAGGCGGCAGCGTCCCCTTCGCGCCAGTCCTGGATATCGGTGAGGCGCTGGATAGCGATTACGTCGCGCATGTCGAGATGACGGCTAAAGTTGATCACCCGGAAGCAAGCGACGGTGTCCGCACGCTGTCCTCGCCCTTCCGCATCAACGGCCAGAGGCCGTCCTTGACGCGGGCGCCAAAAATGGGTGAGCACAGCAATGAGTTGCTGCCACAGGATAGCTCTACATGAAACTCGAAGGCGTTAAGGTCTTAGACCTATCAGCATTTCTGCCTGGGCCGCATATGACGATGATGATGGCCGACCATGGCGCCGACGTGATCATGGTTGAGCCCGCGAATGGAACCGGTGAGCCGACGCGCGTGATTGGCGAAACAACCGATGACGGCACCAGCGTCTGGTTCCGGAATATTGCTCGCGGCAAACGTAGCCTGAAGGTGAATTTGAAAGATCCGGATGGACGAGAATTACTCTTAAAGCTGGCTGAGACCGCGGATGTGATGGTTGAAGCTTTTCGGCCCGGTGTCGTGAAGCGCTTAGGGGTCGATTACGAGGCCGTCGCCGCGCGCAATCCCAAAATCGTCTATTGCTCTATCTCAGCGTTTGGTCAGGAGTCATCGCTCGCAAAAAAGCCGGCACATGATGTTGCGGTTCAAGCGCTGGCGGGTTTGATTGATCTCAATCGCGGCAAGACCGATCACGAGCCGACTTTGCCGAATGTGCCTTTTGCGGATGCGAGTGCGTCTTTGATGGCGCTCTCGGCAATCTTGATGGCTCTGTTCCGACGTCAAACGTCAGGAGAGGGCGACTATATCGACCTTGCCATGTATGACGCTGCAATCGCGTGGACGCCCAATGTGCTGGGGCCGACTTTCGGAGAGGACCGTGCTCCGCGTCCAAAAGAGATGCGCAGTTTTGGCGGGTCGGCACTTACGAACCTGTACGAGACCGCCGATGGCGAATTCTTGGCCTTCGCGGGGCCCGAGATAAAGTTCGCGACTAATTTGTTAAACGCGCTGGGTCGGCCGGACCTGATCGAGGTCGCGAAAGTGCCGCCAGGACCAGGGCAATCTGATTTACGCGCATTTTTCACCGAGACGTTCAAAACTAAGTCGTCCGCTGAATGGAAGGTGTTTCTGGAGCCGATTGATTGCGCTTGGTCGTGGGTTCGCAATTTGAAAGAAGCGTTCGAAGATCCGTATACAGAAGAGCGCGGAATGATCTTCCGAGATGCGGACGGTCACCGCCATGTCGGTCCGCCGATCAAGTTTTTGAAAGAGCCGCCTCAGCCCAATCCGAAAGTGCCGGATTTTGGTGAGCATAGTGAGGCGCTCGCGCTTGAGGCGGGCTTGAGCGCGGAGGATGCTAAAGCCCTCAAGGCGAAAGGCGTGATATGACTGATCTGAAGTTTCCTGCCCATCGCGCGCATCTCGGTGTCTGGAAAGGCACTTATCGACACATTGATATTGCGGCTCAGGAGGAAGAACTGATCCAATCGCACGTGATTTGCGAGTTTCCGAGCGATGGGGATGTGTTCTATCGTCAGACGATTAAGCTCACGCATCCGGATGGCAGCGTCACAAATGCTGGTTTTGATGGCGTCGATCGCGGCGATCATCTCTGGTTCGACACGCCAACTTTCATTGGCAAGAGCTGGGAAACTGAAGACGGTGTCGTGCTGCTCAATCTGCAACGCAAGGATGAGCCCGGCGCACATTTTGTCGAAGTGATTATCATGGCCGAAGGCGGTCAAAACCGTGCGCGTACATGGCACTGGTTCAAAGACGGGCAGCTTTATCGCCGTACTTTGTGTGACGAGGTTCGAGTCGGTTAGGACTTGGTTCGATCAAGCCGCATTTCATAGGCGAACCGGCCTGCCGGGTGCAGGCTTTCCGACAATAGAATAATCGCGCCTTCGCTGTCGCGGTAGCGTCGCACTGTGCGCAAGGCGGGATACCCCGTTGAAAGCCCCAATCGGTCAGCCTGGCTCTTGTTCAGGGCAACTGCTTCCATACGCTGCATGACGCGCTCAATACTGATCTCCTTATTGTCTTCGATCCATTCGGAAACAGATCCGCTCAGATTAGAGATTATCGACGTGTCTGGCGCGACATCGGTACGGATGTATACGGCGGTGATGGCTTGCGGCGGTTGATCCGCAACGCGCCGAAATCCGATCAGTTGGACATAATCCCCGGTCAGACCGAGCCGGTCGAGCGTGTCCTGATCGGCGTCTTGCGCTGTCGTGATGTCAAAATGAGAGTCGCGGGCATATTGTAGGATTGAGTCAAAGTCGCCGATGGGTTGCGCGAAGGCGGGGGTCCCGCGCGCGGCCACAATTGTCCCAGCCCCGCGGCGGCGTTCAATCAAGCCATCATCAGTCAGAATGCGCAGTGCATCACGGGCGGTGTGCCGCGAGACTTTATGGGTCTCGCAGATTTCCATTTCGGTGGGCAAGGCATCGCCCGGTTTGTACTTTCCAGAGGTGATGGCTTTGCGATACTGCTCTGCGAGCTGGCGATATCGAGGTTGAGCGGCTGGCATTCAAAGGCCCTTTCGAATCTCGTGCCAATCAGCAGCGAGTTGATCGTGGAATTGCGGGTCAGCAATTGCAATAAGCGCCTGAGCACGATCCTCAATCGATTTGTGCTTCAGATCGGCGACGCCATGTTCGGTGACCACAGTTTGTACATCCGCGCGTGCGATGGAAGTGGCATCATTGGGTAGCCTCGGGACAATCCGGCTGATCGCGCCCTTTTTGGCGGTCGACGCGAGCGCCAGGATGGCCCGTCCCCCATCTGACTCGGCTGCGCCACGCAGAAAATCGACCAGTCCGCCGGTTCCGGAAACTTGCCGACCTTTGATGAATTCAGCATTTGCCTGGCCGAACAGATCGACTTCGATACAGGAATTGATGGCTTTGAAGTTTGGGATATCCGCAAGCGTCGAGATGGAATGGGTATGCGTTACAGGCGCAAACAGGATACGGTCGTCTTCGACCGCGCGGTCATAGAGCGCCTCTGTACCAATCGCGACGCCTGTGGTCACGGCGCCATAATCGCTCTCAAGAGCGCCGCTGTCGAGCAACTCGACAATCGGGTTGGAAATCATCCCGGCATGCAGGCGCAGCCCACGATGTCCATGGAGAGATTTCAAGACGGCTTGCTGGACGTTGCCGAGTCCAAACTGAAGCGTATCGCCCGGGCCGCACAAATTGGCTATCTGATCGCCGATCCGGGCAAACGTCTCCGGCAAGTTGGCTTCCGCCACGTGGACCAGTGCGTGCTCGGCTTCTGCAACGAACTGGAACCGATCCAGCGGAAACTTCGGTCCATTTACGGGCGCGCGCAGTGCCGGGTTGATGACGCCGAGCAGAGGGACCGTGTCGCGGGCAATGATCAGAGTTGAAAAGTCCGCTGACACACCAAGGCTAACTAATCCGTTTTCGTCTGGCGGGCTGATCATGACGATGCCTGCATCAAGCGCCGTGTTTGCAAGCCAGCGCGTGCTTTGAGAATAACTCAGCGGCAAAAATCGTGTGCGCTCGGCTTCAAATGAAGGGCGCAAGGCGGGTGAGACAAAAATACTCTCGGCGTGCGCTGATGGATGCAGTCCGGCCCAGTCTGTTGCGTTGACGCCCGGAATCCAGATGCCGAGGAAAGTCACGCCCGCAGCCAGATCGGGGCTCTTTCTCAGGGCTTCCACAACAGAGAGTGGCTCGCCGCTGCAGCCCGCGACATAGATTCGGGCCGTTTCAGGCAAGCTTTCGCGGAACTGCGTCAGGGCATTTGGTAATGAATTGGGTTTCATTTTTTGTCCGATGACGCAACTTTGCGGTTCACTCAACCACATTCTTTGTGTAAGCACCAGAATATGTCCGGACAAATTTTGGAAATCCCAGTTTTGACAGAGCTCTCAGAGCTATTGTCACGGCCTGTGGAGCGCAAGGATCGGCAGCGTGCGCGTTTGCATTTGCTGGATTGGATCGGGTGCGCCGTTGCGGGTGCCACTGTACCTGCAGGACAGAGCATAAGAGCTCGATACGCAAGTGACGCCCCCAGTCAGGCCTTTTCGTGGGGCGGCCTCGGCAACATTCTTGAAATGGACGATGTTGATAAACGGGCGCTCTTGCATCCAGGGCCGAGCATCATTCCGGCAGCGTGTGCTGTTGCCCAAACGCAAGCGGCCAGCATGGCGAGCCTGCTCTCAGCAATCGTCATTGGCTACGAAGCCACCATCCGGCTCGGCCGTGCGGTCGGCGCCGGACATTACGCCCTCTGGCATTCGACGGGAACCTGCGGGGCAATTGGCGCAGCCGCAGCGGCCGCCCACTTGATCGGTTTGAGCGCGGGAGCGACGGCGCATGCTATGGCCCTCGCCATGAGTCAGTCGGCAGGCCTGTGGCACACACGGCACGATCCATCGAGCATGGCCAAGCAATTGCACACCGCAGTCGCCGCACGCGCCGGAGTGGATGCAGCGCAGCTTGCAGCGGCCGGTTTCACAGGGCCGTTGAGAATCCTCGAAGGCGAACAGGGCTTCTTTTCTGCAATGTGCCCGGGAAGCGAGGCATCAGCTGTCTTGGCTGATCGCGCGTCTGGATGGGCGATCCATGATGTCAGTTTCAAACCGTGGCCAGCTTGTCGACATGCCCATGCTGCGATCGATGCGGCATTGGCGCTGAGAGACCGGATCGACATTGATCAAATATCCGATCTCACGGTTCAAACCTATGCTGACGCGCTGAAATTCTGCGATCAAGCCAATCCTTCAACGGTGATCGAGGCCAAGTTCTCTCTGCAACATTCCGTTGCCGTGGTAATGCAACGTGGCGCGCCGACATTGGACGATTTCTCAATCGAGGCGATCAACGATCCACACCTCTCAGCTATGCGATCCCGGATCCGGGTCGAAATTGGGGATGAATTTGAAGCGGCGTATCCAGGACGGTTTGGCGCGAAAGTCTCGAGCGAAGACCGGAGCGAAACAGCGCCAGACGCGCTTGGCGACCCAGAAAACCCGATGAGCGATCAGCAGATCCGCGACAAGGCGGACCTGCTGATGAAGGCAGGCGCGCTCGGCGAGTCTTTGCGCGAGAGGATCATTGCCGCAGTTCTGGCCGATGACACAAATTTCTCTGACTTATCCCAGCTTTTGAACGAGGCGCTTGCATGACCGGAATGATTGACGCCTTTGTCCGCCATGGTCTCGAGACGCAGTTCGAGGACCTCCCG
This sequence comes from uncultured Hyphomonas sp., assembly GCA_964352865.1. Classification (GTDB taxonomy): domain Bacteria; phylum Pseudomonadota; class Alphaproteobacteria; order Caulobacterales; family Hyphomonadaceae; genus Henriciella. Next base: position 3,448 of record CAYGUD010000005.1, on the reverse strand, counting down.
GCAGACGCTGTGCGGGCGACGAAAACCTATCTATTGGACACACTTGGTGTCGGGATTGCTGGCGCGGCTGTTCCGCTGACACAAGTTGTTCGCGCCTCAGCTGGCCATTGGGCAGGCGACGGTGCTGCGCATGTCTGGGGCGCCGGCAGCGTCAGGACCACGCCTGCCAATGCGGCTTTCATCAATGGCTTCCAAATCCACTGCCAGGAATATGACTGCGTGCACGAGCCCGCTGTCGTGCATCCTTTAGCGACTATTCTGTCCGCGCTGATGGCGGAGTGCGAAGCGCAAGGTAATATCAACGGGCGCGACTTGACTGTTGCTATGGCCGTCGCAGTCGATCTCGCTGCAGGGATTGGGATTAGTGTGACCAGTCCGATCAAGTTCTTTCGCCCGGCCAATGCTGGGATCTTTGGTGCTACGCTGGGCATTGCCCGCCTGCGCCAATTCTCGCCAGAGCAGACCAAGGATGCCCTCGGCTATGCTCTGGCGTTCAATTCCGGAACAATGCAAGCGCATGTTGAGGGCAAACCCGCGCTCCCGATCCAGATTGGCAATGCCGCGCGCGGCGCCATAATGGCCTGCGATCTGGCCGGGCAGGGCTTGGCCGGGCCGCATGACAGTCTGGAAGGGCCGTTCGGTTATTTTGCCCTGTTCGAAGATCATGCAGACCCGGCACAGGTTATCGCTCAGCTTGGAAAAATCTGGCGCATTGCAGAGGTCAGTCACAAACCCTTCCCAACCGGGCGTGCCGCGCAGGGCGGAATTGTCCTGATGCAAAAGCTCCGCGCTCAGGGCGTGTCGCCTGACGATATTGAACGCGTGACCCTTACCGCGCCGCCGCTTATCTATCGCCTCGTCGGGCGGCCGATAGAGGCGGATATGTCCGTCAACTATGCGCGCCTCTGTTTCCAGTACTCAGGCGCCGTAGCGCTGCAATCTGGCCGCGTCGGGCTTGCGGATTTCGCCGAGGCCCGATTGCGTGATGAACGCACTTTGAAACTCGGTCGGCGGATTGAAGTCATTAATGACGGCTCACCCGACCCTGCAGCCTTCACGCCGCAAATCGCAGTCGCCTATCTCAAAGACGGACGGCAGGTTGATGCCCGGATTGAGACTCTCTATGGCGCGCCAAGCGACCCGATGACCCTTGAGGCGCATCTTGAGAAATTCCATCAATGTGTCGCCTTCGGGTTTGGCGAGGAACGCCTGGCGCTGAGACGCAAACTTATTGAACTCACTGAAATTCTAGAGGTCGTGCCGGACGTGTCCGTTTTGAGCCGCCTCGCCGCTGGATTGGAGGCCTGATCATGGCAGGACAGCACAATACTTATTTCAATAGCGTTGATTGGGAGGCTTTGCAGAAAGACCACCCCATCGGCGATGACTTTGTCGCCTTTGCGAAGCGAAGCCGTGACGAGATTCACGCGCACCAGGAAAAGCTATTTGCGCGTTGTGTCGCCCGCGCCTGGCAAACCGCTTTCTATCAGCGCCTTTGGGGCGAAGCCGGGATTGAAGCGGGCGACATAAAAGGTCTCGAAACGCTGCCTCAGCTGCCAGTCTTTGATAAGTCCGACATCATGGACAGCATTGCGCGCACGCCGCCTCTCGGTGACTTTGCTGGTTTCGAAGGGTACCCGAACGGGCGACCACCAGTGATCATGCACACCACGTCTGGCACGACGGGTACACCGCAAGTCTTGCTGTTCGGGGCCAAGAGCCGCGAAGCACAAAACCTTCTGCTTGGCCGCTTGTATCGGTTTCAGGGATTGCGCCCGGATGATGTCGTCCATTCCGTGTACGGACACGGGATGATCAATGGCGGTCACTACGTTCGCGAAAGCGTGATCCATTGGACCAGCGCGATCTTCATGTCGGCGGGGACCGGTGTTGAGACGCGCTCTGTTCGGCAAGTCGAATTGATGCGTGATTTCGGTGCGACGGTAATTGTCGGCTTTGCTGACTATATCAAAAAGCTCGCTCGCGTTGCGGCGGAACAAGGGATTGATCCGGTGAAGGATCTGAAGATCCGGATGGTCTCAGGCCACCTTGGGCGGGAAGATAAGCAAAGCCTGTCCGAAAGCTGGGGCGGCGTGGATTGCTTTGACTGGTACGGGGTGGGGGATACAGGCTGTATCGCTGGAGAAGGACCTGACCGAGATGGCCTCTATGTGATGGAGGACGCTCAGTATCTGGAAGTCTGCGATATCGATACGGGTAAGCCTGTAGCAGACGGCGAACAAGGCGACATGGTTTGCACCTGTCTCTACAAAGACGATATCTATCCGATCATTCGTTTCAACACGCACGACGTCACCAAAGTCAAAACTGGATCATCATCGATTGGCGTCAATTTCAAGCGCATTGAAGGCTTCCTTGGGCGCTCAGACAATATGGTCAAAATTCGCGGCATCAATATTTTCCCGCAAGCTATGGGCCCATTGCTCGAAGAAGTGAGTAGCTTTGCCGGAGAGTTTATCTGCAAGGCGGAACGAGACGGTTCTGGGCGGGACGAGTTTACGGTCTGCGCCGAAGTGAACGGTCCGCTCACGGATGCGGAAGTCGCCAAATACAAAGCCATGCTGAAACAGAAAATCGGCATCGATTGCGGTGTTGAACTGTCAGCCCCAGGCGGGTTGGCAGATCTGACGCAAACGGAAGTTCGCCAAAAGCCGATCAGGCTTATCGACCAGCGGTTCGAATAATGGGACGGAATTATCGAGCGCGGATTGACCGGTTTAACCCTGACCTAAAAGCGTTTGTGGATCTTACGGATGAGGCGTCTGGCGACGCATTGGCCTGGGCGGCGAAATCCAATATTGCAGTCGCGGGCCTGCCCTGGACAGCCGGGTGCGCGGCGTATCGTGACTGTATTGCTTCGAAGGATGCTGAAACGGTCGCGCGGATTCTAAAGTCCGGTGGGGCGATCCTCGGAACCGTGAATATGCATGAGGGCGCGCTTGGCGCGACGACCGACAATCAGGCTTATGGCCGGACTCAGAATCCCTGGCAGAGCGGGATTACGCCAGGCGGTTCCTCAGGTGGGTCCGGCGCTGCTATTGCTGCGGGATTATGCGATATCGCGCTTGGCACTGACACAATGGGCAGTGTCCGAATTCCCGCAGCCTATTGCGGCGTTCAGGGCCATAAGCCAAGTTCAGGCGTCGTTTCGGATCATGGCGTGGTGCCACTTTCCACAACCCTCGATCATGTTGGCCCTCTGGCACGTGATGTCGAAACATTGTGGCAAGCCATGCATGTTTTGGCCGACTGGGGAGAAGTGCCAGCGTTTCAGGCGGCAAGCCTGGCAGGCATGAAAATAGGTGTCTGGGACGGGGCAGGCGATGTCACGCTGACGCCAGAAGTTGCTGCCGGGTTTTCGAGTGCGATTGCGCGTGTTGAGGCGCAGGGGGCGTCCCTGCGAGCGATCGCGCCGCCAATCTATGAC
>CAYGUD010000004.1:25137-26141 GCA_964352865.1 uncultured Hyphomonas sp. | reverse complement strand
CTCTTCGACTTGATGAACATTGTCGAAATTCATGATCATCGACCGGATCGTGTCGCAGATCATATCGATCGCTTCGTGGTCTTTAAGGATTTTCGGATATTTCTGGAAGATCGCCGACTCTTTCGGTGCTTCGATATGCGCTTCAATATCAACCGGGTTCTCTTTCAAGACACTCAGCAATTCATGCATCATGCAAAGCAAGTCTTGATAGTCCTGCTTTTTCCATTTCGGTCCCGCAAAGGCAGCGCCCAGGTCGCCAGCCGTATGCTTGATGGTTGCCATATCATTCGCGGCGACAAACGCACCGGTTGCGGCACCGCCGATCATCATCATCTCAAACGGGAGAGATTTAAGGATGATGCTCATTTTACCCCCGGCGAGAATATACCCGCCGAAAACCATGACCATCGTCACAACCAAGCCAATAATTGCGTTCACTGGTTCTCTCCTTTTGACCCAAAATCACCCTGATTGGTCATGCTGCCGTTACCTCCGTAAGAAAGCTCGGCTCTATTTCTGTTTTCAGACGAACTGCGCGCTGGTGCTTCCAGACACCCAATTCTCCCAAAGCGATGTCGACGGGGCCGTCGACGGTCTTGGCGGAAATTGTCAGTTTTGATCTGTGCGTTCCAGGCAACGAAATGACAGCGCCTGGTTCAAGGCGCGCGCATTCGGCGACGCTCATCGGTACGCGGTCCAGTATAATATCCAATTGCACGCTTGAATTTTGTATCAGCGGCTCAGACAGCGATGTGTTGACCCGTTTGCCGCCATCCGCATTCGCGACGCCATCAGCAGTCGCTGACGCATAGGCGATCACTTTTTCGAGTTTCAAGGCGACACCAATGCGGATGGCCTGACCTTCAATATCGCAAAGATAGTAAATCAGCAGGCAATTTCCTTCGACCGCAAGTGATTCGAAAGGTGCGGTTTCCGGTCCGTCGCCATCATCTGAATTTAAGCCGAACGTCGTCGCGACAATGCCCGCCAGATCGGTTGCAGGA
>CAYGUD010000004.1:21147-25127 GCA_964352865.1 uncultured Hyphomonas sp. | reverse complement strand
TCTTGCGCCAATTTGTTCCCGGCGACACGCGCAGCGACCAAGTTGTCAATCGAGACCGCGACAATGAAATCGCTCGCATCCCCTTGAAAACCATAGAGATATGCACCGAACAGGTCATCTGCCAATGCTGCTCCGCGACACACCTCGCGTGATTGCAGGCGCAGTTCATTTTCACCGCCCAATGTATCATTGAGCCAGTTCGCGACAGCCGTTTCCAGCGACATCCAGAACGCCTGATTCTGAAGCACAGTCGGTGGCAGTCCACCACTCGATTCAAGTTTTTTCCGAAGAACGGCGCTCACACTATACCCCTAGATACGCTTAATAGCTCCACCTAGGATTGAATTTCTTAGGTTGATAAAACGTTATCGGCACCGAAAAAATCGACCGGTGGTTGTATTTCTGAAATTTACCTTACTTTGCTACTTCACCCTCTCAGAACGAAACGGGTTTGCATTATGGCTGCTGAGGGTACATCGGGTCTCGCTCCGATCATTATCAAGAAGAAGAAAAAGATCGTTGGCGGCGGACACCATGGCGGGGCCTGGAAAGTCGCCTATGCCGACTTCGTGACCGCGATGATGGCATTCTTTCTTTTGATGTGGCTACTGAACGCCACGACTGAAGAACAACGCAAAGGGATTGCTGACTATTTCAATCCAACCATCCCGATCAGCCGGATTTCTGGCGGCGGCTCCGATGGCTTGAACGGCTCATCAATCTTCACCGAACAAACATATGCCAAGATGGGCACAGGCGCGACACGAGACGCAACTGCAGGTCGTCCATCGACCAAGTTTAGCGCCGATGACGACGCAGGCGACTCAACTGCCTCTGAGGCCAATGAGGCCGCGATCATTGAACAACTGGAACTTGCCTTGCAAGCTGAAGGCTCCGCGCTGAACGAACATATCCAGGTGAAACTTTCTCACGAAGGCATCGTCATGGAGCTGGTCGATTCAGAAGATGTGCCTCTGTTTCAGCTCGGTCAAAGCGAGCCTACTGCGCTACTTGTGACGCTGATTCAAACCGTGACCGAATCGTTCGGCGCATTTGGAAACTCTATCCAGATTGTCGGGCATACTGATGCCCTTGCTTACAGCGATCAATCACGGTTTGATAATTGGGATCTGTCTGTAGACCGAGCCAATATGGCGCGGCGGCTGCTGGTTGAGAATGGCTTCCCAATGGCACGTATTGAAGAAGTCTCAGGGCGCGCTGACACAGATCTTCTGATTACGGATGATCCTTATGCTGCGCAAAACCGCCGTATCTCAATCACCCTGTTAAAGCGTGACACGGCCAGTTAACGAGAGTTATCCGTCTATTAACCAATGATTTCTACTTTCGGTTGCATCGACTGCAGGAGCAACCGACATGAGTATATCATCATCATTGAACGCGGCCGTCATGGGCCTAAACGCAAACTCAACCCGTCTTTCGACAATTTCCGACAATATCGCCAATTCAGAAACCTACGGCTACAAACGAAGTGACGTAGACTTTTCAAGCATGGTTCTGGAACAGCGAACGTCGGCCTATTCGGCAGGCGGGGTTCGTGTTGACGCATTCAAAGATGTGGGGGCCATCGGTTCTCTGATCTCAACTGGCAACGCGACGGATATCGCGGTTGCCGGCCGAGGCCTTTTCCCGGTCACAGACCTACAAGGGGTCGACCAGCTCCCCACGGAACGGGCTTTGCAACTCGTCCCAACCGGGTCTTTCACGGCGGATGAGAATGGCAACCTGCGCACCCAGAGCGGACTGTTCCTGCTGGGCTGGCCCGCAGACTCGAGCGGCGACATTGGTAATGTAAGCCGCAATAGCGGCACCAACCTCTCGCCCGTGAATATTTCGACGGCGCAATTTACGGCATCGCCAACATCAGCCATTGAAATCGGCATCAACTTGCCCGCTGATGCGACCAATGCCGGCGCAACGACTGGCGACTTTACGCTGCCGATTGAGTATTATGATAATCTCGGCCGCTCTCAGTCATTGCGGATGGAATTCACACCAAATGTTCCAGGGACCGGCTCAAGCAATCAGTGGACCGTTCAGATCTATGATGATGCTGGTGATCCAACCACATCGATCGGACAACTGGACATCAGTTTTGATGACTCAGTCACCACTGGCGGACGGATTGATACAGCCACCGCATCTGGCGGCGCGTCTTACAATTCCGCAACTGGTCAGGTCTCGGTCAATTTGGTGCATGGCCCAGTTGATATATTCATCGGCCGCCCCGGGGAGCTGGAAGGCATGACCCAATTGGCCGCGCCGTTCTCGCCGACATCAGTGACCAAGGACGGCGCCCCGATTGGCGATCTGCAATCTGTAGAAATCGATGATCGCGGCTTCTTGCAGGCGATTTATGATACGGGTTTCCGTCGTACATTGTTCCAGATCCCGGTCGGCGATGTGCCGAACCTTGACGGACTGACCGCCCGAGACAATCAGGCATTCTCCCTCTCTGGTTCGAGCGGCAGCCTCTACCTTTGGGACGCTGGCTCTGGCCCGGTGGGCGGACTTTCAGGTTTCGCACTGATGGAATCCACGACTGACATCGCATCTGAATTGACGGACCTGATCGAAACGCAGCGGGCCTATTCGTCCAGCGCCAAGATCGTTCAGACAGTAGACGAGATGCTGCAGGAAACCACAAATCTGAAACGCTAAAGCCGTAATCGGTCAGCGAGGCTTTTGATGTGAGCATTTCAGCCGCCCTCAATACGGCCAGAGCCGGACTCAACGTCGTTGGTGCCCGCGCAGACCTGGTCGCAACCAATGTCGCAAACGCGTCCACGCCGGGCTATGTCCGGCGTGCACTTTCTGTCAGCGAGACAATCCTTGGCGGTCAGACGTCAGGCGTTCAGATCAATGGAATAGACCGATCAGTCGACGCCCGCCTGACAGAAGAGAGACGACGGCTGGGCAGCGATATGGCGCAAGCCGACGTACTAAGTGAAACCTGGGGGAAATTCTCCCAACGTATTGGCGATGATATTGAAAGCTCCGTCCTGTTTAGAAATATGGCAGCTTTCGACACAGCCCTGAAAGATGCCGCACAAAGCCCGGAATCGACGACGCATGCCAATCAAGTCGTCCTGTCCGCGAACAATCTCGTCAGCGAATTTACCAGCCTGTCATCAATGATCTCGCAAGAACGCCAACGTGCCGATCAGGATATCGCGGCCAGCGTCGACGCCTTGAATGAATCCTTGAGGGATATCGAAGATCTGAATCGGTCGCTCGCCAGCATTGATCGCAGCAGCGCCGAAGCGGCAGCCTTGTTTGATGAGCGCGGCCGCGTTCTGGATCGGATCTCTGAGTTTCTACCAATACAGGTCCATCCCCGTGAAAGCGGCTCAATCGACGTTCTGACCAGCGAAGGTGTTTTTCTGGTCGCGGGCAATGCACGAGAAGTCAGCTTCACCGCGTCTAATGCTGTTGGCTCGGCGCAATCACTCGCAGGCGGCACGCTTTCGGGTCTGTCAGTCGATGGTACGGACATAACCCCTGGCGTCGGCACATTTGGTGCCGTCTCAAGTGGCTCTCTGGCCGCTCTGTTTACTTTGCGCGACACCGATTTACCAGAACTTGAAACGCAGCTCGACACCATGGCGCAGGACTTGATTGATAGGTTCTCTGACCCGTCTATCGATGCGACCAATCCCGTCGGCTCTCCAGGTCTGTTCCTCGACTCGGATGCGACGGCTGGAACCGGTATCGCGGGTCGTCTTCAGCTCAACGCCCTTGTCGATCCAAACCAAGGCGGCGCTGTCTGGCGTCTCCGCGACGGCTTGGGCGCGACCACCCCAGGATCGCCGGGCGACAATACTATTTTGTCCAATCTGTCTAATGCATTTGAGACCGTGCGCTCGATCAACGTTCCAGGTCTTCAAGGTGGGTTTACCGCGACAGACCTCGTGGCGCAATTGGGATCACTTGCCGGGCAAAAACGTATCCAGAATGAA
>CAYGUD010000004.1:20544-21137 GCA_964352865.1 uncultured Hyphomonas sp. | reverse complement strand
GAATGAATCGGTTCTATCATCGACGACACTTCAGTTTGGCGCTGTCCAGCAAGCCGAAGGCGACGCAACCTCCGTCGATATCGAACAAGAAATGCAAAATCTGCTGATCATAGAGCAGGCCTTTGCCGCGAACGCCCGCGTGATTGAGGCGGCAAGCCAGATGGTCAGAGAATTGATGGAGATCTAGACAAATGACTGCCCTCTCCTTGAATGGATTTCTGAATAGCGCCGTAACTGGCAATATTGCTGGCCTGCGCGCACAAATCGCAGACCGCGCGCAAGAAGCGACCACCGGATTGCAAGCTGATCTTGTTAGCCACTTGAAAGGCCGGGTCGATCAGGCGCTGCTTGGCGACCAGGCGATCAAGGATAATGCCGACGATCAGGCTCGGCTCGGGCTGCGAGAAATCAGGCTTTCGATCACCACGACAAGCATGGCTTCTGTACATGACCTGACCGCAGGGCTTCAGCTTGCCATGCAAGACGCGATCGGGACCGATGATAACCGCGCCCAGGATCTGGTCTCCATGGATGCCAAGAACGCCTTAAATGACGTGCTATCCCGCCTCGGCGCGCGCCATGGTGAACGCTTT
>CAYGUD010000004.1:16002-20534 GCA_964352865.1 uncultured Hyphomonas sp. | reverse complement strand
CAACCGCCACCCCGCCTTTTGGCGACGCCGATGTGTTGCTTGATGATATACGCGCGATTGCCGCTGGTGCCGTCGATGAAGCGGATTTTGCAGCACAAGTTGAAACCTATTTTGACGATCCGGCAGGCGGCTTCCAAACCAATTTTTATCAAGGCGCCCAAACGGCGAGTGACCCGGATAGCGTTCTCGCCAATCAGTCTGGCTTTGCCAATATTTTTCAAGGCTTGGCCATCCTGGCGCTTGCCGGATCGAGTGACGGCGTTCCGTTTGCGCGCGGCGACACCCCCGCGATGGAGCAAGCGTTGGAACGTCTGGAGGGCGGTCGCACTTCAATTGTCGATGCACAGGCCTCTGTTGGCTTGCAGCTCGCCAGCATAGAATCTGAGAAAAGCCTGCTTGAACGCGAGGAGACGCTATTGACCAAAGCGTTCACTGATCTTGCCGGTAAAGACCAATACGAAGCCGCCACGCAGCTCAAGGAATTGGAGGCCAATCTTGAAGCCTCCTATCTTTTGACCTCGCGGCTGTCCAACCTCTCACTCCTGAACTTCTTGAGATAAATTGATGCGAACTTTGACCTCCCTTCTTTGCCTCGGGCTTTTCGCCGTCGCAACAGTTTTGCCCGGTGCGGAGGCGCAGACCAAACTGCGTGATGTACTCGATATCGAAGGGGTTCGAACCAATGATCTGGTCGGTTATGGTATCGTCGTGGGGCTCAACGGTACCGGCGACTCAGTTCGCAATGCTCCGTTCACTGAAGACTCGCTGTCACACATGCTCGAACGCCTCGGCGTCAATGTTCAAGGAGAAGACATTCGCCCGAATAATGTTGCCGCTGTTTTGGTAACCGCTTCGCTGCCGGCCTTTGCCAGAAGCGGGTCGAATATTGATGTCTCTGTGGCCTCGATTGGCGATGCCGGAAGTCTGGAAGGCGGAACCCTGGTCCTGACGCCATTGCGCGGCGCAGATAATGAAGTCTATGCGGTTGCACAGGGCAGCGTCATGGTCAGCGGTGTCAGTGTCGAAGCCCCAGGCGCCCGCGACACTGTTGGCACGCCGACAACTGGCGCTGTGCCCAGCGGCGCCATTGTCGAACGCGAGATTTTGTTCGACTTCAACGCTCAAGACGTCATCACGCTTGCGCTGCACACACCCGATTTCACAACCGCCGCACGGGTTGAGGATACGATCAATGCGGCCCTTGGCCGACCCGTCGCTTACATGCGCGACCCTGGGTCGATTGATCTCAGCATGGCTAATGCAGGCGGCTCGCCTGCCCGCGTTCTGGCTGCGATCGAAAACCTGCCCATCAAAGTCGAAACCCCGGCAAGAATCGTCATCGACGAAAAGTCTGGAACAATTGTTCTGGGTCAGGACGTAACAATTTCTCAAGTCGCAATCGCGCAAGGCAATATCTCGATCAAAGTGAGAGAGCGACCTGTCGCCGTGCAACCAAACCCGTTCGCGGAAGGTGAGACGATCGTCTTGCCACGCACCGACATTGCCGTCGGACAGACAGGTAATGAGAATATCGCCCTATTGAATCAGAACACGACTCTGTCACAACTGATTGAAGGCCTAAACGCACTCGGTGTTCGACCTCAGGAGATGGCTGACATTATCCGCGCAATGAGTGCCGCCGGTGCGATCCACGCCGAACTGGTGATCCGATAGGAAACAATGCTTCCGAAGCGCGTAAGAAGCCTCTAAAACCGGCTTAGGCTGAGGCTTCCTGTTCTTCCTCTTCCGGTCGTTCAATGACGATCACTTCATCCCGTTTGAGACTCATCAGCGTCATCAGGAAGTCTTTCTGAATTTGTTCAGAAGCTTCGGCGTTCGGGGCTTTCATTTGCTCCAGGTCAGACTTCAGCTGATCCGCCATACGGTTCGATATGTTCGATAAGAAGTATTCGGACACGTCCTTATACTCATTTTGCAAGCAATTGAGGACTTCCAGCATAATGGCCGGATCGACGATCTTGAATAGAATTGGCACCTGGTTGCGGTTGAGCAATTTGGGAATATCGGCAATTTCGAACATACCCTTTTGGATCTGAGGCAGTTTGCCAGCATGCGATTCAGCGACATATCCCATCAGCGATGTCCGCCGCTCGTTCGGCATCAGACTCAGCATTTCGCCAAGCGTCTGAAGCTGCGTGTCGGCGCTATCATCATCTTCTTCTGGCACCAGTAGGAATTCCATTCGCACCATACGCGCGACGACGGAATCTATTTCATAGGACGGTGGCGGTGGGTCGACCATCTCGCCGAGAATTTTGGTCTGCAGGCCTTCATCGAGCATGCAGATCAATTCAGAGCACAGCGTGGTGTCCAGATTGCGCAAGATGAGACCGATAATATTTGGCGTCAGGCCTGACAGGTATTTGACAATATGGGCTGGTTCTCGCTTTGAAAATGTCTGCCACAATCGCGAATAGTCTTCCTTATTCTCGGGTTCCGGGACTTCCTCTTCGACAACAATTTCGCCACCCCCGTAAATAACGTTAAGGCGCGGCTCATCGAGCACACTGCTCAAAAACGCTTTGGTGGTCTCGGGGCTGCCGCGCATCGAACCGCTTGAGCGTCGCAATTGCTGAAGGAAGTCGATGACGATCTCGATTAATTGTTCCCGCGCGAGATAGTTGATCGACTCCAGTGACGCCGCAATGTTGATGATCGCGCCATCATCGAGCAAATCGACAATCGGCTTGGCGGCGGTCTCGCCCAGCATGGCAATGACCACAGCTGCGCGCTGAGATGGCGACACATTTAGCGGCGCCTTATCCGGAGCCGGAGCGGGAGAAGAAGCGTTACTCACTTAGGCATATCCTCTTAACAGGGCTTCGGTGATTTTCAGCCAGCCATCTGCCAGCACGAAGAATCCAAGCTTAAACGGAAGCGACACAACCGTTGGCGGAACCATCATCATACCGACCGCCATCAAAACCGAGGCAACCACCAGATCAATGACCATGAATGGCATGAAAATCACAAAACCGATTTGAAATGCGTGTTTGATTTCAGACAACATGAAAGACGTCGCGAGCAGCGAGAATGTCGGCTCTGTTTCAGGTCCGACCGGCCGGTTCAACGCATCAGACAACACCAGTAACGCCTCCGGGTCGGTGCGCCGCATCATGAACTCTCGAAATGGCTCCGTAGTGAGACTCCACGCCTCTTGCTCAGACAGAGCGCCCTCGATGTAAGGCGACATGCCATTCGTCCAGGACTCCATGAAGACCGGCTCCATGATGAAGAAGGTCAGAAACATGGCCAATGCCATAATCATCATATTGGGCGGTGCTTGCTGAACGCCCAATGCCTGGCGCAGAATCGAAAAAACGATGACCATGAATGGCAGGCACGTCACCATCATCGCTATGCCCGGTACGAGGCTAAGCACGGTAACAAACAGGAATAACTGGACAACTGTGCCGCTCAGACCTTCGCCTTCACCGCCAAGAATACCTTCAAGGGCGCCGGCTGGGCCAGGCGCCACTTGCGCGTCTGCGATCCCTAGAGAGGTTAGCAGTGCGATTGCAATGAGCAGAAACGATCGAACAGCGATACGCTGCCCGATCGAAGGCAATGCTCTAGCCATCTTCGCTTTCCTCGATCTGTGTCAGACGGACACCGATCGCGCCATCTTCGAGCTCTATCAGCTCGCCATGGGCAATCAGACGGTCCTCGACCAGAAGTTCAATCGGATCATCAATCTTTGCGGTCAGCGGAATAATCGTATCCGGCTTAAGGGTTAGCAGCTCCGCCACGCTGAGTTTCTTTTGGCCGATGGAAACCACGACGTTGACTGGCAAGCCGTAGATCGATCGCTTGTACTGATTGTCTGGTGATACGCTGCGGCGTTCTGCTTCGCCGACGACGGTTTCTACTGTTTCAGGTTCAGACATTATGTCCCTCATGCGCATGCGTTGGCCCAGCGAGGCGCGCTAGACTGGATTCCAGGAATTGGTTCATATCGAAGTGTAAGCCACCGGTGCGCCAATCCACGTCGACGATAATTTCGTCGCCGCGGCCATGCGTTTGCAGCTCGCAAATCGCCGTCATTTCAGCTGACGCTTGCAGCGCACGTTGAAACGCTGGCTCAAACGCAGCAGGCACTTTTAGCACCAGGCGGCCAATCTCATTTGGCATCATAGAATTTGTGGCTTGCATCACTTCGTCGGCAAGAAAAGCCTCGCAGAGGTTCGGGAAAGCGGCATGGAGGAACTCCCCGACGAGCGCCTGACTGTGTGTCAGCGCCTCTTTTTGCAGACCCGAGACAGCGGCCTCCAGGCTATTCAGGATCGTACCCGTATCAATTTCGGGCGGCGGCGGAGCCAACGGGGCTTCAATCGGATCAGACGCTGCTTCAAGGTCTTCTGGTGATGGCTGATCGTCGGATGCGACCTGGAAATCTTTTTCAGCCGGCAGGTTTTCAGACTGCGCCGTCTGCTTCTTGTGCGATTGAGACAGCGCGTTGACGTGAAAGCGTCGCAAAGTGAGAGGCGGCAAGCTATTCATTGGCGGCTATG
>CAYGUD010000004.1:0-15992 GCA_964352865.1 uncultured Hyphomonas sp. | reverse complement strand
AAGCAGAGCCGCTGTCTGCTCCTGATTGTCGCGGGTATAATCTTTCAAATAGTCGATCGGGTCGCTTGCGGCGCCAAACAGATCCGCTTCGACGCTGCCGCCATCGGCAGCTTGTCCGTTAGCACCTTCGCCATTCGCCTCGCCAGCCCGAGTCGCAGGCCCCGCGGCAAACACAGGACGCATGACGCCAAAGCCCAGCGCCAGAACAATAATCCCAAGGAATGCTGCCTGGATCGCCGACCACATGTGCTGCTCGATCATCCGCTCAATCATGCTGGGGGCGGATGTCATTTCAACATCTGGCAGCGCCTGGAACGGCATCAGCTCAATCGTAATTGAGTCGCCGCGTTCTGCTTCTAAGCCGGCTGCATTGCGCACCAGCGCTTCGAAATTCTGGCGGACCTGCTCGATCTGCGCCGCCGCGTCCGGCGCAGCAAGATCAATCCCCAGGGCTTCCTGATTAAGCAGGACTGCGATCGAAACACGCTCAATCTTGCCCGGCATCATCTCGGTCTGGGTTCTGACCTCATTCAGCTCATAATTGACGGTTTCAGTAGAATTCTTGCTCGTGCTCTCGCCGGCCCCAGCACCGCCACCAGCTTGCGGAAGGTTGCTGGCGACAGTCAGATTGCCGGAATTTGTTTGATTGGTCTGATTTGAATCATTGGTGGTGCGCGATCGTACGACGCGCGAATCAGGATCAAATCGCACATCCGATATTACAGATCGCTCGCGACTGACATCAACGCTGACGGAGACTTCTGCATTACCGTCACCCAGGCGCGCAAATAGCAGGCGTTTGATTTTCTGTTCCAGCGCACCGGCCTGATCGGCGGCCATCATTGCTGGCGGCTCGACGGTATCAGTGTTCGGGCCAGCGAGTATTCCATGTCGCGGATCAATCACGACGACATCTTCGGGATTCAAGCCTGAGACCGCCAGGGCGACCAGGTACTGAACAGCTTCTGCCTGACTTGGACTCAGACGGCGTGCTGAGGACAGCGTCACCGATGCGGTCGGCGTCGGTTGTGAACGCGAAAACCCGGAACGCAAATTGGCTCCGATATGCACCCGCGCCGAATCGACACCCGGTGTCGTCAGTATGGTCCGAGTCAGCTCGCCTTCTTTGGCGCGCCAATAAGCAGCGTTGTACATCTCCGACGTGACGGAGAAGCCATTCACGTCATCCAGCAACTCATAACCTTGAATCGATTGCCGCGGCAGTCCGTCCCGGGCCAGCGCAAAGCGTGTCTTGTCGCGAACATTTTGAGCAATGAAGATCGCCTCACCGCGAATCTCATATGGGACATCGAGCTGATCCAGCTCACTAATGACCTCACCCGCATGTACAGGATCGAGACCGGCATAGAGTAGCGACATGGACGGCTGCATCGTCCCGCGCACCAAAAACGTCATTGCCCCGAGCACGCCTAATACAGCGACTCCGAGCATTACCTGACGCTGAAGGCCGAGCGCACGCAGATTTTCGATGAACCCCATTCGAATTGATTCCGTTTTCTCGCTACGGTTGATTTCGGTTAATTTCTCGGCCGAAAGCGTTAAGGCTTCCTTTACTAGGAATTGATTTAAGCAGGAAAACTACTTCTAGTTTAATGAGGCTCCCATGAGTGAGACGGCGGACGCAAAAAAAGAAGAGGCTCCAGCTGCGAAGGGCGGCCTCAACATGATGGGATTATTGGTGCTTGGCCTGGCCTGCGCTGCGACCTCATTTGCCAGTGTGTACTTTCTGGCCCCGGCGCCGACGATTGCCGAAGCGTCGACCACCACCGCATCTGCCGAAGACGATCACGCCGAAACGCCAAAACCGGATTCTGAAAAAAAGCCTTACACCTATACGCCTGTGCAAGAGATCCTGATCACGATCGGCAATGCGCCAGCGACACGGTATCTGAAAATGAACGTCTCGCTGGCCACAGAGAAAAGTGAATCAAAGACCGTCAAAGCCAATGAAACAGCTCTAATCGATGCCTTTTTGCTCTATTTGCGGTCTGTCAGTGTTGAGGACTTCGAAGATCCAGCATTCTACAAACATATGCGCGAACAATTGGGTCGCCGCGCCGACCTCGTCCTCGGCGATGGTATTGCTAAAGGCGTATTAATCACTGAATTCTTGTTGAGGTAACTGCGTGCCAATTTCCCCGTTCGACATAGCTATCATTCTAATTTCGTCTGTTGCTTGCCTGTATTGCATTGTCCTGAGCCGGCGTTTGAAAGCGCTTCAGAACACACGCAATGGTCTGGGCGCAACGATCAAGGCGTTATCCGACTCAATCAGTGCCGTTTCGGCCACCACCGATGAAACGCGATATCATGCTGGTGAGCTCGCCGCCCGGTTGGCACGACTGATCGAGGAAGCCAAGCTATCTTGCGCTCGGATCGAAGACTTGACCGCGCGTCTGAAAGACATGCAGGCATCCGCAGAAGCCCAACTTAACCGCACGCCGCCGCCAATGCCGCAGGCCCCGCCGCAAACCTATGCGCCGGCACCAATGCCCGTGGCAGCGCCGTATTCAGAAGATCATTCCAGCCAACGCCTACAGGAGATAACCGATCTGATGGACCGGTTAAAAGATCTCACTGAAGCGTCGGTCACAGCGGCGGAGCAGTCCTCGCCTGCCCTACGTCCATTGCCAACTCAGCTCAGATCCAGAATGAAAGTGGTTTAAGGTCATGCCGATCAAATCTGCCAATCGTTCGAATGTTTTGCTGACGCTCGGCGTGCTGTTCACGCTCGGCGCTGCGACGCGGTTCATCCCGGCCAATTTTGCTGAAGCCAAGGAACCCAGCGCGGAAGAGAAGGTGACACCAGCGACTTCGGACGCATCAGCGGCAACCGCGGGATCTCAATTGGCGATGCCAGTTGAGGGACAGATTTGTTTTAGCGAAGATCTTTCCGCGCAACTCGCAAGTGACCAGCTGCGGCTCGAAACTGAATCTGGAAAATTGCTCGAGCGCGATCTTGAATTGCAAACCTGGGCGGCGGAGCTTGAACAAACCCGTTCCGAACTCACAGCGCTGCAAGCAACGCTCGAAACCCGCTGGCAAGACATGCAGGCCTTTGCCGGTGAAGATTTGAAGCACCTGGCTCAGATGTATGGCGCCATGAAACCAGATCAGGCGGCGACGATATTCGATCAAATGGATCCTGGTTTTGCCGCTGGTTTCCTGCGCTTGTTGAACAGCGAACAAGCCGGTCTGATCATGGCTAATATGGAATCCCAGCAGGCCTATATTGTCAGCGTTCGCCTTGCCAGCCTCAATGAGGATTTGCGCCGAGAAGAGTCCTGAACGCGACAGGTTTAAACCGGACTCAATCCATGCGGACGCTTCCAATTCCGGCAAAAATCGCTCTGTATTTCTACCTATAGTAGTTTTTGGCCCAATCTTTGCTTTTAACCCCGAGTTAACCAAGCAAGGAAGCTGGGGACAGATGGCAAACGCTGAGACGCACACCCCGTTCGAGATCATACAGCAGACATGGATTACCCGTGAGGACCTGCGCGCGAATCCGGGCATTATCTATGTCTACGGCGACAATGCTGCGCGTGAAGGTCAGCGTGGCCTGGCACGTCAGATGCGTCATGAGCCGAATGCTCACGCTGTATCGATCAGCTGGGCCCCGTTTGAGTGCTTTTCTTTATCGACTTTTGAAGCTGCCGCCGAGAAGATTGGCGAGGATTTGTTGGCGCTGCTTGACCGCCAGCCTCGTTTAATCGTCTGGCCATTGGCAGGTCTGGTCCCTGACTTTCAATATATGCCAGAAGAACTTAAACGAGTGCTTCGGCAGAAAACTCGACTTCATCTGGGGATTGATTCACCAATCTGAGGCGTTGCGGCGGGGTGCAAACGCGCGGCATCAGAATTCTCACACAACGCCATCGAGATTAACCCTAATTAAAACAACCTTGAGTAGAAGTTTTCTTTGAGCTTCTAAATGGGGATTGCGATGGCATCCGCTGCACTTGCCGCCAAAACTGACGAACAGGACTCTGCGCCTGTGAGCGATCGCACGCAAATCTTCCAGCATTGCAAGGCCGCGTTCGATGAAATCCAGAAGCATGGCACACCGCCAGACCCGGTAACCTACGCGCTTTGGTACGCCTACGTATCGCGGACGCCTCCGGAGGTTCGTCTCGCGGTTGACAAATTACTGGCCAATGGCGGCGCCCTGGATCGTTATGAATTGAGCGAAATCCACAATGAGCATCTCGGTCGCTCTGAGGCAGACACCGCCCAGGAAAGCATTGGCCGGGAAATGGAAGACAGCATTCAAAGCGTCTCCAAGCTGCTCGAAGCTGGCATTTCCCAAAACGCCCATTTCAGGACCACATTGAATGATCTGAAAGAAACGCCAACCGGCGATGCACCGGAAGAAGATTTCAAATCCTTGCTGACGCAACTAATATCGGAAAGCCAAAAGATGTCCGTTGTTTCAACGCGCCTGACCGATGGGCTGCGTGAATCTCAGGAGCGCGTCAAAAAACTCAACGATGAACTCGAAACCGCCCGCCGCCAGAGTCTGCTCGATCCGCTTACGGCTGTTGCCAACCGGCGCGCATTTGAGAACCGGTTGAAATGGCAGATCGAAGACGCTGAAGATAACGGTACGCATTTCTGCCTCGTTTTGGCGGATCTGGATGAGTTTAAAAGCGTCAATGACAATCTCGGGCACCAGGCTGGAGACGCTGTTCTAAAGACATTCGCGGCAACGCTTTTTGAACACACCAAAGGCTCTGATCTTGTATCTCGATATGGCGGCGATGAGTTTGCGATCATTCTACCAAATATCGATCTCATGTCGGCCTATAATCTGATGGTAGCAGTCAAACACAAGTTCGAACAAGCGCGGGCGACCATGCCGCAACTCAACGCAGCTCAAGTTCTTGCCACCGCGTCATTTGGTATTGCCGCGCATAAATCGCGTAGCACGGGTGAGAGCCTGGTCGCTGCGGCCGATACTGCGCTAAATCGTGCGAAGTCACTCGGCCGCAATCGGGTATGCGCAGACGGGCTGTCTTAGAAAACCAGGAGACTGGCTGAAACAAGCAGTGTCAGCCCCAAAGCCAGCGTCGATAGCGCGGTCAGGCCAGCGCCCCCTGCGCGCATCATAATGTAAACGCGCCCCGGACCTGCTGCATCCACCAGGTGAGATCCGGAGTCGCTGGTAAAGCCAATGACGTGCGACACGCGCGCTATGACGAATGCGACACCAATCACCAAAGCCAGTGTCGTTGCCCCGAATAGTATTTCGTAGAGGGCGAACACAATGACGAATATTGCCGCATTCTCAGCCAGGTTGCCGTGGCGCCGCACCAGGCGTTCTAGCTTCATATCGCCGCCGACACCAACCCCCTTTCCGGTGCTGTTTCGATACATTCCAACAGTCAGCATCAAGAGGGTTTGCAAGGTCAGTATTGCCGCCCCGAGAATAGCGGCAAAGATTGGTGGATTGAGATGTTCCATATCCATTTTCCTGTTTTAGCGGGGCTCCTGATCCGGAACTCTATTTGTGATTTGGAGTGAGTAGGACTTTTCCGTCGCGACCGCTTGCGGCAGCGCGGGTCACCGCATCAGCAATTTCTTCTAACGGAAACCGCGAGTCGATTTTAGTTCTAACCTGCCCGCTTGCGATGAGCGGAATGAGCGCCCCCAGCGCCGCCTGCTTTTCTTCTGCACTCGCCGTTTCGTACCATTTGGCGAGCCAGAAGCCACGCGGGCGGATATCATTGGCAATCAGAGCGCGCATGTTCAGTTCCGGTTGAGTTCCCGACAGCGTGCCATAGGAGATCACAGTCCCGCCATAGCCCAGTGTCTCAACCAGGCGCTCAAACGTCGCGCCTGCGACGGCATCAAAAGCGAGCCTGATATCAGCGCCATTGGTCGCGGCTTCAACCCGCTCGGCCAAGTCTGGACCATCGACCAGGACAACGGTTCCGCCGAGCGATTTCAAATCAAGCACAAGTTCCTCGCGGCGCACGACATTCACGGTATTGATGCCGCGTTGTGCGGCAAGTTGAATCACCATTTCGCCGACAGCGGAATTTGCGGCGCTCTGGATGATCCAGTCACCTTCTTTCAGGTCCGCATATTTAGACAACATAAGGTGGGCCGTGAGCGGGTTCACAGCCAGCATCGAAAGTTGCTCTATATCTCCTGGAGGGGCAGGTATAAAGCCGCTCGCCGGTGCGACAATCTCATTTCGCCATGTACCGCCAACACCCGCAAGGAGAACATGTTGTCCAGGCTGAAGATGACTAATGCCGGCGCCGACTTCGACGACTTTTGCGATGCCTTCACCGCCCGGGATCGCCGGTAGATCTGGAGCAGCCGCATACTCGCCAGAGATCTGCAGCAAGTTTGCCGGGTGAATCGGCGTTGCCAGAACTTGAACTCTGACTTCACCAGCGCCGGGGCTCTGGTCCGGCACGTCTTTCAATTGCAGCACATCCGCAGGATTTCCTAATGTGTTGAACTCGATGATCTTCATGGCTTTCGCCTCCAATAAGTGGGTCTGTGGAGCCGACTAGATGGGGCATTTCATTGATGAGAGAAATCGGCATAATGTGAGATATGTATTGCCTTTATGGCAATGAACGGCTTCACTACCCAAGCGCCGCGGCAGGAAACCAACACCAGAATGGACCGTCTCAGAGCAATTGAGTATTTTCTCAAAGTTGTCGAACTCGGCAGCTTTACCGCTGCGGCGAAGTCGATCGGCGTACCGGCCTCGTCAATCTCGCGCCGGATTCAGGACCTTGAGGACGAACTCGGTACAACGTTGCTGCATCGTACAACACGAGCTGTCAGTTTGACCGAGCTTGGCAGCCTCTACATTGAACAGGTTCGGCCTGCGGTCGAGGCCATCGATCATGCCGGTGACGTCATCCTGGATCGCCCGACATCGCCAACCGGACGTTTGCGCATGACCGCGACACCAGGTTACGGGCGTTTCGCCTTAATGCCCGCTATCCAGAAATTGCGACGCAAGTATCCGGACCTGATGATAGATATCGAACTGACCGATCAGTTGTACAATCTAGCTCAAAATGAAGTGGACATTGCGATCCGCGCCACCGCGGATCTGCCGGATCGGGCAATTGCCAAGAAACTGGCGGACAGTAATCACCAATTGGTCGCCGCCCCCAGTTATCTGGCGAAATATGGCACCCCGGCCAAGCTCGCAGATTTGCAAAACCATCAGAGCGTACTTTACCGGAGCCCGGGTCGAATTGTGACGTGGCATGCCAAGACCACCGCAGGATGGCGAGATGTCAAAACGCATCCGGTCTTTGTTTCAAATGTCAGTGAGGTGATGCTCGATGAAGTGCTCGAAGGGCGCGGGATCGCGCTTTTTCCGCGCTGGGGCATTGAAGCTGAACTCGCCAGTGGCGCATTAGCGAGTATCAAGCTCAATGATGCCGCTTTGTCGCTCTCCCGAAGCCTGGAATCAGGTATCTACATGCTCTATGTCCAGCCGAAATATCGGCTTAACAAAATCAAAGCGACAGTCGATTTTCTGGTTTCCGAACTGACTCGAAGTTAAGCCCCTTAGGCCAGAACCGATATGCCGATTGCAGCCATCAATCTGCGCTTACCAAAGCCCGTAGCGTTGCACTTCGGCGCGCCCGACGACCATGTGATGAACCTCATCCGGGCCATCCGCAAAGCGTAAGTGGCGCATATCAGTGTACAGGCCAGCAAGCGGGGTCCATTGCGATATCCCCGTTGCGCCGTGGATCTGGATCGCATCATCGATGATCTGACAGACTTTCTCTGGGACCATGGCTTTCACGGCGCTGACATAGACACGGGCTTCCTTATTGCCGAGCACGTCCATCGCTTTGGCCGCCTGCAGCACGGACAGACGCATCGCATTGATCTCGATACGGGCGCGAGAGACTTTTTCCAGATTGCCGCCAAGCTTGATCAGCGGCCGGCCGAAGGCTTCGCGCGTCGCGCCGCGCTTGACCATCATTTCCAAGGCGCGCTCCGCCTTTCCGATTGAGCGCATGCAGTGGTGAATGCGGCCGGGCCCGAGGCGCAGCTGAGAGATTTCAAAGCCGCGGCCTTCGCCAAGCAGCATATTCTCTTCGGGCACCCGGACATTATCGAAAACGATATGCATATGGCCGCGCGGCGCATGGTCTTCGCCAAACACTTGCATGCCTTCCAGGATCTTCACGCCGGGCGTATCGACAGGCACGAGAATCTGGCTTTGCTGCTTGTGCGGGGCCGCATCGGGACTGGTTTTGACCATTACAATCATGATCTTGCAGCGCGGGTCACCCGCCCCCGAAATGTAGAACTTCTCGCCATTAATCACCCATTCGCCATTCTCAAGCACGGCCTGGGTCGAAACGTTCTTGGCATCAGATGAAGGAATACCAGGCTCCGTCATCGCGTAGGCTGAGCGGATCTCGCCATTCAGCAGCGGCTTCAGCCATTTCTCTTGCTGTTCCGGCGTTCCGACCCGCTCCAGAACTTCCATATTTCCGGTATCCGGTGCGCTACAATTCAGAGTCTCTGATGCCAGTGGGTATTTACCGAGCTCAGCCGCAATATACGCATAGTCGAGATTGGTCAGGCCAGTGCCATATTCAGTCTCTGGCAGGAAGAAATTCCACAGGCCAGATTCCTTAGCTTTGTTCTTGGCGCCTTCGAGGAGTTCCAGCTGACGCGGATGCCAGGACCAGCGATCTTTCTTTTCCTTATCCAGAGCAAAGAACTCTTCGCTGATCGGCACGACATTGTCTTCGATATGCTTCATCACCGCGTCCATGAGCGGCCGCGCCCCTTCAGACATGGCGAGATCAAACAGGTCTTGAGTATCGGTATGCAAGGGAAGTCCTCCAGAAATGGCTTTAGCGCAATTTTTAGACGGGATGGCGCGGACCACAAGTAGGCACGCCGGGGAATGCTGGCCTATTGATGCTTGAACGCGCGGTTTACCAATCGCGGCCTATTCTGCAGGCATTAGGAGACTGGACCCCAGCATGGCCACCGACCCGACACGTGAAACCGACTTGTATGAGCCGATCAAACGGTTCCTCGAGGGCCAGGGATATGAGGTCAAAGGCGAGATTGGCAAAGTCGACGTGGTTGCATGCCGCGGTGATGAAGCGCCGGTTCTGGTCGAACTAAAAACCACCTTTTCGCTGTCGCTATTTCATCAGGCCGTTGAGCGCCTCAGTGTCTCTGATGTCGTCTATTTGGCGGTTCCACACAAGCCGGGGAAAGTTTTTGCCAGATCAGTCAAACGCAATGCGACTCTGTGCCGGCGGCTGGGGATTGGTCTGATCACTGTTCGTTTGAAAGATGGCCTGGTGCAGGTCCATGTCGATCCAGGGCCTTATCGCCCGCGTATATCTGTTCCCAAGAAAGCCCGCTTGCTGAAAGAATTCGCTAAACGGGTCGGCGACCCAAACAGCGGCGGCGCGACACGGCAGGGACTGATCACTGCTTACCGCCAGGACGCGCTTAGATGTTTGGTCCACTTAGCGAAAAACGGCCCGACAAAAGCCGCTCTGGTGGCATCAGAGACGCAAGTTGAAACCGCCCGCCGGATCATGGCAGACGATCATTATGGCTGGTTTGAACGGGTCAAGACAGGCATTTACGGAGTAACGCCAAAGGGTCGCGATGCATTGAAGGCGTATCAAAGCCAGGTGGATATCCTGGCGGCATAGGGGTGACTTTTAACCCGAACTGAAGCGTTGCGCATAAGGCTTTGAGCGCTTTTTCATACGTCTTACTCCTATGGGAATTCTTGTACGAAAAACTATCTTCTCAGCCTATTCACCGTACCGCTGCATCGAAGCGACCGTCAGCATCAATTAAAGTCCGTCAGGGCCGCATCCTTGCTTCAGGAAGTCTCTAAGATTTCTGTAGAGCTCCATTTGATGGTCAAAGAAGAGAGTATTGGAGAAATGGTCAGCACCCTCAAGAACCACAAATTTGGCATCTTTGCCTGCGCTCTCCACTAGCGGCTTATATTTTCGATAATGCTCGAACGGAACACGCTGATCGACATCACCATGAATCATCAATAGTGGAATGTTAATCTTATCGACTTCTTCGATAGGACGAACTCCCGTGGCACGTTGGCGTCCGAACAAATCCCCGTAACTGCCAGGTTCTCCCCGTCTATAATTATACTGCATCCAAGGGTCGGCGACAGCAGCTCCTGCAATTGCACATTGATAAATATTTGGCTCTCTGGATGCCGCCACCAAAGCGGCATATCCACCATACGACCAACCAAACATCGCTATTCGGTCCGGATCAACCAGTCCTTGGTCGACGAGATATAGCGCGCCGTCGTCTTTGTCGTCCTGCATCGCCTTACCATGCTCGTCCAGGCTGGAAAGGAAGTGATCCACGCCATATCCAGTTGAGCCGCGATAGTTCGGCTCAAACACCATATATCCATTGTTCGCCAGGAATTGTCCCCATTCATCCCATACAGGGATAACGTTCACATATGGACCACCGTGAGGCATCACGACCAACGGAAATGGCGCTTCGCCTTTCGCCGGAATCGTTATGTGGCCCGGTATCATTCGACCATCTCGCGCCTCATACCAAAATGTCTCCACCGATGCCAGATTCTCAGGATTGAGTAGCGGGTTGCGGCTGCCGAGCTTTAGCAGGCCGTTCTCTGTCACCAGCCAATAGGATCCTGGATCCTTGGGCCCGGAATTCAGAACCGTATATCGACGAGCATCCCTCGACATTGAAAGAATGGAAAGTGAGTATGCATTTGGAATCGCGGCCTGTAATTGCGCAAACCGTGAAGCTTCAACCTCGTCGAAGAAGTCTGATTCATATTTAAGTCCCGGATAGCTAACACCGGTTAAACGGTCAGGTTCGCCCCAGAAATTTGAATTCGTTCGGATACCAAGCACATCTACATCGTCCCGCCGATAGATGAGCTCACCGAAATTCAGCGTGTCGAAATTGAAGCTCCACAACCCAACCTTGTCATGACCATTATTGGCGAGAACGTAAGCAATGGAGGGGTCTTCGCTGTCGAAAAGCACGACGTCGAACGGATTTGTGAAAAGCTCTTCTTCGGGAACCCGTTTAAACTCACTCCAGGAGCGATCTCCCGGCTTTCTATAATAATAGATGAGCTCATTGGTTGGGCCATCGAGGCTTTGCGTAAACCGTGGATTCCCGTCTCGATCAAAAAACGCGCTGCCAAAGTCTTCGCTGCCCTTGAGGACCAACGATTTTCGACCTGTTTTCAAGTTCAGTCTGTAATAAGACCGAGGTCGGAACGCCGCAAAAGGATCATCGTTCTGCAGTGTGCCAATCGATCTCGATTGTTCGACCAGAATCGCCTCCGGATCGTTTGGCAGCAAATTTGCGATGGCCGTGTTTTCACCGTACTGCACGAACTTTTCGGTGGAAACAGTGTACCCGACCAACCTGAACTCATAGACGCCTTGATTGTACCCCTCGATTTTGTCGCGTACTTTCTGCCGCGCAGACATGATCAGAACGTCATTTGAGACCCAACTGACGCTGGTGAATTCCATCGGGTCTGCCGCCAACCTTTTGGGAGGCTCACTTAGATTATCGACATCATATATTTCGACGACTGGATTTCCATCTCGGCTTTCAATCTTTAGCAGCGCCAGCTTTTGTCCGTCCGGCGACAATTCAACGGACCGCATAGCTTCCCTCACCGCCCAAAACTCGATAGGATATGGAGGTTCGTCCGCGGTCGCGGTAAAGAAGTAAAATATTATCATCGCGCTCAGTGAGGCGAACCGAATAATCTGGGACATGGACAAGCCCTTGCTTTTGGAAATTGGTCCTAATTCTAGGTTTTCGGGCGATCGGCAGAGATCGCCCGCTGCACCGAGGCTAGAATCTCTTGGCAATATTCATAAAGAAGGTTCGACCCTGCAAATCGTACCCTACACCGAGTGGCGTATTATTATACGCCGTCACCTCGGAACTATCGACAACCGGTGGTTGCTGATCGAACACATTGCGGACGCCACCACCTATGGTCCAAGAATCACCGCGATAATATAGCGAAACGTTGTGTTCGAAATGAGCGTCGGCTTCTGCGAAGTCTCGGCAGTCTACACCGCCATTCTCAGCCCCGATACATGTATCGCCTATTCCACCTGTCGCGAAACTTCCAAAATCGTCGACATCGTCTGGATCTTGTTCAACTGCGCTGAGATAGTCTGTCCGCCACGTGAACCGGTACTTGTTATAGTCGAAATTGACTGTGTTGATGGCTCGCCATTCAGGGTACCCCCAATAGCCTTCAAAGGATTGAAAGTCCGCATTTCCTTCATCGTCCACCAACAAGGTGCTGCGCTCCTCCAGCTTATTGGCGCGGAAATCGATGCGCAGCTCGATGGGCTCCCCGAATACCGTGAGATCCTTGTCGAAAGCGACATTGAGATCGAACCCGGAAGCTTTCTCTTCGTCGCGATTGATAAATTCCGTGCCAATTGTCGTAATCAGATTTTCCGAATTCAAACTCGTCGCAGCATTGTTGCCACGGGTTATTCGATCGCAGAATTGACTCCTGATCCCATCGTCACGCAGGTAGCAATCCGCGAGGACAAATCTGCCGGAAGGCCTTATGATCGAATCCTCAATCTCGATATTGTAATAGGTCAGCGACACTGCGAGATTAAAATTGTCGAACCAAGGTTGCTCGAAAGAAAAACCATAAGAATAAGACGTCGACGTTTCTGGAGCGAGTGTGAGCGACCCACCGCGAGTCGCTTCGACTCCATAAACCCCGTTCGTGATCCGATCACCATCGGCGTCGAGCCCGAGTGTCGTTGGGTCAACTCCTTCTCGCGTACAGTTTGCAAGCACTTCCGGTTCACGCGGATCCAGATCTGCATTGTAGGTGCCAGGGTCATCGCCCAAGGACTCCTCTATTGCTGATTCCGGAACGACACATGGGTCTCCGATATTGAAAAAGCCTGTCTGGGCTCCCAGAAAGTTCTCCGCCAGACTTGGCGCACGGAAAGATGTCCCATAGGTGCCTCTGAGCAACAGTGAGTCGTGCGGTCGCCAACCAAACTTTGCGTTGTAAGTATCGTTCGATCCGTACAATTCGTCATCCGTGACCCGCGCAGCGAGTTCGAGATTCATTTCTCGAAAAAACGGTTGGTTCGCGACAATTGGAATCGACAGTTCACCAAAGTACTCGTTAACGTCTTTTGTTGCGTTGGTGCCAGGGTCGGAGAAAAAGTTCCGAAACACACCGCCCAGCGCGATATCATCAGGGTCAGAATTGATATCGTCTGTCCTTACCTCAATTCCCAGAACAGCTTGTAGTGGTCCGGCCGGTAGCGATGCCACAGTACCTGTCATAACCCCGTTAAGGATGGCTTGCTTATAGGTCGTACCAAAGTCTCGCACATCATACAGGAACGCTGCCTCATCAGCTGTAAGCTGCCCGCTTCGCTGTCCCAGAACCTCATTTGTAAATAGGTTCACTGGCACGCAATTATTGCGAGCGAGGATCATTCCGTCACTATTGAAATCGACATTTGCAAGTGTTTCATCACCGCAGGTGACGGTGCCATCCGCGTTAACAACGCTGGTGTTCAAACTTAACAAGAGGTCAGTATATCTGACGCCCGGCCGTTTCGACGCACCCTCTGATTCAGAGTAACTTCCCCAAATGTCGAACGTCCAGTCAGACAGCGTTCCGATATCCAAAATCGGCATATCGCCGCGCACCCCGGCAACCAATCTTAATTGCTCAACTTCCACTTTCGTATTGCTGCGGTCATTCTCGAGCGACAGAAAGGGGCGCACGGGATCTGGACCAATGGCCTCAACAGGGAGCAGCCCGAAGAGCTCAGGGGTGCACTGCTCTAACGTAAAACCAAACTGCTCGCACGTTGCCAAGTTACCGGTCGCAAATGTCTCCCGATAAGCTGGATCTAGGAATAGCTCCTCATTGGCCAGCCCACAATCTACTCCGTTGATGCCATTAGGATTGCAGGGATTGTAGGGATTATCAGCGGGGACCGTTGGCGCGAGATTCGTCAGTCCACCTTGAATATCAGTCTTTCTAACCGCATAAAGCGCTTCATAATATGGCGTTATGTTCGCCTCACCCGGCAGGACATATTCCCCATAGGCCATCAAGGAATATTTTTCGAATTGTGGGTACAGGTCGCCGATTTGCGTGTCGATTTCTGCGGTCGAATAATCCAATACGTCGATGTCGATTACACCATCACCATCCAGATCGACGGGCGTGGAAGCGACAATTGAGTCCGAGAGGTTGGGAATACCAATATTGCTCTGACCAGGGGTCCAATAGGTGGTGAAATTATTATTGCCAACGCTAGTAACAAGCCCCGTCGTGGCGCCCGGTTTACATTCGTTGGAGGGAACGGAGAGACCCCAGGTTTGGAGATAGTCCTGCGGCGTTGCGATATCCAGGGTTCGGATCTCACCTTCGGTTGTTACTTCGTAGTGGCGATCGCAGCCTGCGGTCCATGGGCGGTCAGCAAACTTTACTCGCTCATTGCGATTATATTCAGCGCCAAATCCAAAGAAACCGCGGTCGCTATTAAACCCGTAAGCTGCGCTTACCGTAAGCTCCTCACCCTTGCCATGTTCCGGGAGTTCTACGAACGTCTCCAGCTCGAGACCATCAAAATCCTTCCGCAGAATCGCGTTTGTGACGCCTGAAACCGCATCGGAGCCGTATATAGACGATGCGCCGTCCAACAAGATTTCGTAACGATCGATAAGCGAGCGTGGCAGCAAGCCGAGGTCTGGTGAACTCGGTGCGCCTTCCACGCCGGCTGGAGAGATCCGTCGGCCATTTAACAGGACAAGCGTTCGGTTCGCTCCCAACCCTCTTAGGTCAACCGTCGTCGCGCCGGGACCATTATCTAGGACGAACCCGGAAAAGGTTTCATCGATCTGCTGCCCTGATGCAGCGGTGGATGACTGGAGAATGTCAGCGGGATCAAGCAAGCCTGCTTCGCGCGAAAAACTACCTCCGATCACCTGGAGAGGGGCAAGAGAAGAAAAAGTATCCCTCTGTATTCGAGACCCAGTAACGATCACTCGCTGCTGGACACTTTCCTCTTCTTCCAATTGTGAAGTTTCAGATACGGTATCAAGTTCTTCAGCTGGAGCTTTGATGCTTTCTATTTGAACCGGTGCATCACTCTGGGCGTGTATCTCAGGTAAATACAAAGTCGTATATCCGCCCAGTATTGTTGTAATTAAAAATGTACGCTTGAGGCACATAAGATTTTCCCTCTCTTATGTCCCCTAATTATCGTCGATTACTATCTACAATGCTGCAAAAGCAATCATTACTTCAAGTTAAAATCCCATCACTATTATCAAGTGATAGAAATGCAACAGTCCTCATCGGTGCGTTAACAGAGAACTGTCAGCATAAGCCGCCTTGCCTACCTGAACTGGATCGAACTCGTCATTTGGACGGATCAGGCTCCACTTCGATATTTTAACAAACCACCTGAGATCATTCGTCTAGCTCTGGTGATAAATGTCAGGTTTCCAATCTCGCTTCTACACGTTGAGAACCGGCCACATTAACGAGGTATCGATGTTTGCCACCACAGCGTCCGACTCGGGGTTGATCTATTTGGTCCGATCTTCGCCAGAAAGATCCGAACGAATCGCGCTTCATACACGCGACAGCATACTCAGTGGCCATGGCGTCTCGATGGGGTCTTCGTAAAGATCAATTGCGTTCAGCGTTGTCTCTGGCGCGCTGTGGATCAGGAAGGTGAAGTCCTGGAATCCTATGCAACTAAAACCCGGGATAAGCAGGCGGCTCTCAGGTCTTTGAAGAAAGCGATTGCCGCCTGAACGCTTTCCCCGGAAAACTTCCTGAAGGATTTTATTGTCTGGGGTCAGGTCATAGACGGCACGGCGTGCTCGATGGTTTCGCCCTGACTTAGGTGGACTTCAACTTCGCTCAGCTT
>CAYGUD010000003.1:26421-32335 GCA_964352865.1 uncultured Hyphomonas sp. | reverse complement strand
GCGTAAAGATCGGAAATCATTGATGTCGCGGGGGGCGTTCCTCCGGCTTCGCCGACACCAACCCCCATTCGCGCGATCATGAGCTGCCAGAACCCCTGCGCTAAGCCTGAAAGGGCCGTCATGCCAGACCAGACCGCGAGCGCGAGAGACAGGATACTTCGCCGGTTCCCGCGGTCTGCCCACATCGCGATCGGAATGCCAAACGTGGCGTAGAAGACCGCAAACGCGAAGCCCGTCAATAAGCCAATAGCGCTGTCGCTGATCCCGAGCTCAGCCTTTATCGGCTCAACCAGGATGAGCAATATCTGACGATCAATGTGATTGAATGTGTATACGAGTGTCAGAATGGCGAGCACATATGCGCGCCCGCCAAACTGATTTTCGCTCTGGGAGGAGCTGATTGTCATCGTCGGCCTGCGTCTGTCTTAAAAGTCGACAGACAAAGACGCGGTCACGGTCGAGGGTGCGCCATAGAAAGCAGAGTAGGCACTATCAACTCCGAGCTGGCTTGGCGTCACGAAATTATACGCAGCGACGCGGTATTCCTCATCCGTCAGGTTCCTGCCGTGCAATCCCAGCCGGTATTTCTCGCTCGGCGAGGTCCAAACAATACTGAGATCGGCCAGAGTATAGGATTCTGGATCAAGCGCCGGGCCCCCATTCGGGAATAGCACGTTTGTGCCAGCAGCAAATCCGGAATTCTCGACATTGAAGAGATTGTACTCATCCCGGTACGATAATGCTCCGGTCACCGAAATCTCACCGTTTGCCCCAAGATCATTGCTATAGTTGAGCGCAATCTGACCTTGCAGTTCCGGCGTGTTCTGAGTCACGAATTGATCAGCGATATTGATATCCGCGGAGATGATCTCGGTGATCTCGGCATCAATTATCCCGAGGTTTCCGGACAACGTGAACACGTCGTTTATGAACCAGGTCCCTTCAAGCTCAAAGCCAGTATATTCTGACTCGCCTGCATTGAAGACGGAAGACACGAACGTATCATTGATCCCGTCATTGTCGGAATCGGCGCCGCTTTGCACCGTGATTTGCTGATCAGAATATTCTGCGAAGAACACGGCGGCGTTCAAATTCAAAGTGTTGTCAAAGAACGACCCTTTCGCACCGACTTCAAAGCTATCTACGGATTCAGGACCAAAGCCCTGCTCGGACAAGCCTAACGGATCGAGATCAGCCCGGGCGCGAGGGTCAAACCCGCCCGCTTTGAAGCCCTGCGCATAAGTCGCGTACAGGTTCAGGTTTTCGTTCGGCTTGTAGGAGAGTGAGACGCGTGGCGTGAACTCCTCGTCGGACCGGGTCAAACCCTGGAAGTTGGTCTGGGTGACGAAGAAAGCAGAAGTCGTGTTAGACGCATCAAATGACCCTGAGCCCTGCCCCAGCCATAGCTCGCGCAATACGTCTGCAGTTGTTTCGTCCTGTGTAAATCGCCCACCGACGGTTAATGCCCATTGATCGCTAAGATCATATGTGAAGTCGCCATAGACTGAGAAATTCTCCTTCGTCTGGTCGCCGCCCTGGAATACGGTCAGTCCGAGCCCACCAAGAATGACATCAAACGCGCCGCTCGCATTGCCATCAAGGTAATAGATACCGGCCACACCGTTTAGGCGATCGCCGGAATAAAGGAGCTGGAACTCCTGACTGAACTGGTCATCCATATAGATCGCTGGAACGTCAAAGTCCGGCTGAGGCAACGCATCAAAATCAATCGGCGTTGTCGTTTCGCCTTCACGATAGGCGGTGATCGATTTCAGCGTGACCGCATCATTCACCGTCCATTCTGCCGTCAGAGAGAACCCTTCGGTTTCGACAGAATTGGCGTCCCCCAACCCTGCTCTCGTATCATACACATTCGACGTGACCGGGAATGTTCCGTCCGCGCTTGGGATCAGGCGATGTCCATGCTTGGCATTGGAATCGTCCTCGGATTTGTCATATGACGCGCGTACAAAGAAATCGGCTGACGGGGCCCATTCGGCGCTGACCCGATAGGCCAGAACGTCCTTATCATAATGCTCCGCGCCGGTGCTCAAGTTGGAGCCAAATCCATCTCGCGTATATTTGGCGATCGCACCGCCCACAGAAAACGTGTCGCTGAGCGGCGTTGAGCCAGACACGATCACGTCGGCTTGATTGTATGTCCCCAGATTTACTTTCGCCTTGAGGTCAGGTT
The DNA here is from genome assembly GCA_964352865.1 of uncultured Hyphomonas sp. Lineage (GTDB taxonomy): Bacteria > Pseudomonadota > Alphaproteobacteria > Caulobacterales > Hyphomonadaceae > Henriciella. Next base: position 30,141 of record CAYGUD010000003.1, on the reverse strand, counting down.
CGTCTTCCAGACGGCTGGTGACGTATTTAATCGCGCCGCCAATCGTGTTGCGACCATAGAGCGTCCCTTGCGGACCGCGCAAGACTTCGATCCGGTCTATGTCAAAAATGTCCAGGATAGCGCCTTGTGGGCGAGCGACGTAGACATCATCGACGTAAAGCCCGACGCCCGGCTCAAACCCCCAAAGAGGGTCCTGCTGACCAACCCCTCGGATAAATGCAATCAAAGTCGAGCTTGATCCACGCGCAACTTCAATCGTCGCGTTCGGGGTCGCACGCTGGATGGAAGTAATGTCGACGGCGCCAGTGGCCTCCAGGTCTTCCCCGCTAAACGCCGATACCGAGAGCGGTACATCCAATGCGTTCTGTTCGCGCCGTTGAGCGGTCACCGTGACGGTCCCGAAACGGCGTGCATCATCCGTTTCGGACGCCTCGTCCTGAGCGACTGCGAGTCCATGCCCGAAGCCCAAGGCAAGGCTAGAGGCAAGACCAATATTGATCAGAGTGCGTTTCTTCGAAGTCATTCTTATCCTCCCGCGGATTGGTTCGCTTTTTGGGACAAGTAAGAGACAGTTTCGCTCACAGGCTATGACCCATTAGCTTTTGCGGAGTGAACAGTTTCGCTCAAGCCGGTGTGTGGCTCACCCTGGAGCGTTGTGAATATTGGGCAGGTGTTTCACCCTTCCAACGCTTGAAGGCTCGGTTGAAGGCTCGAATGTCAGAATAATTGAGAAGGTCAGACACGTGCGATACGGAGTGGCCTTTGGCGAGCAAATCCATGGCTTCCCTCATTCGGTGATGATTGACCAGTTCTCGAAAGCTCGTTTGCTCATCACTCAAACGGCGGCGCAGCGTCGCGACGCTGATTGAAAGCTTCTCAGCAACCACTTCTTGTCTCAGAACGCCGGACCGAATGGAGTCCATGGTTCGACCTTTGAACGAGTGTGGTTCGAGCCGTGGAGTGCGCTTCTCCAGATAATCAATCACTCGGCTAAAAACGCCCTCTGAACTCAAATCGACCTCGCCCGTCTTTGTCATCGGCGCAAGCGACAGCTCATAATCAAAAGTCAGTTCATATGCCGCCTGCCCGAACATCATCTGGGAATTCCAGAAAAGCAGATGCCCCGGCATAGGATCGAGCATTGGTCGTTTAACGGACACCCGTTTGAGAGCGTGATCGGCCAGCCCACCACTCAGGCTGTCGAGCAGACAAAATACCTGGATTAGGACACACTCGCCAACGAAGTGCACCATCTCCGGGTCATTCTTCATGGTGTATGGGAAACTGCTATCATTGATGATCAGGGTGACAGTCCGCTCGGTAACCCGCACCGTATTATAGTGCTCGCCATGCATCATGTTGAAGTGACGCGCGAGATCCGAAATGGCATCACTCAGAGTGGTTGATCGGTTGACCTGCGTCGTCACAAACGCCCCGGTATCATAGGTCAGTCGGCGTTCTGATAGATGCGCCGTGAGGTCGTCCAGACGCCGCGCAATCTCTCCCTCGATCCGGAAAAAATCAAACAGAGAGAGTTTCGTTTCATCGCTGGAATTCTCTGCCAGCAAATTATCATACCCAATACTCTTCAGTACATCATCGACCTGCACGCCGGCGCGCGCGGCTTCCTGCAACAAGGAATCCAGTTGATGCAGCGTTATGTGAGCTTGGTGCGACAATGTAATTCGGGTCCCGGAAGATAGCTGTTCGTCAGACGACGCAGCTTATCCGCCCATCATATGGGAGTTGTCAAAAAAGCAAAACCCACGTCAGGAACGGCGCGCAATTGAGCAACTAACTCAGATTTCTAAATCGGTTAGCAGATCTCAGTTTGCGCCAGAACGGGTCCACATTGTGAGGACGTCACTCTTGGTCGCTAACGCCAAACAGGCAAATCGCGAGGAGCAACGTAGCCAAAACCCCTGAGCCGCCAGCGATTGGCGACGGCACGACCCCGTTCAGACCAAACATCATCACTAAAGTGTTGGCCACAAGTGCCACCGCCCCAACCAAGACAGTCGCACCGCCCAGAGCTTTGCCGCCTGCTTTCAACTTGGCCATGCCGAACACCACAGCCGCCAAACCGAGCAGGATTTTTGCGGCGTTGTAGCCAAAGAAAGAGAATGCAACGACTGAAAACGCGACACCGCTGAGGTCAGGGTTGGCTTCCGCAGCCTCGCGAAAGGGGCCAAATTGCGTATATCCAACGCCAACTTGAACCACATTGAGCACAGCGCTGAACGCTATCGCGGAAAAGCCCAGAGTATAGCGCTTGGCCATGACGAGTGCGGACCCTGAAAAGGCCGCGAGCAGTACGAAAAGCAGACCTTCCAAGCCCCACAGAAATTGGCGATCAAACTCGGGAGCACCAAGATAGAGCGCAGTATAGATCGGCTGCGTTACCGCTGCCAGAAGCAATAGGATTGCAATAATTTTTACGGTGCGGCTTTGTGTAAGATCCATAATGGTGTCCTTAGATGTAAATGAGCTTGCCGGTATTTCTCTGGCACTACCATTACAGCTGCGGCACGTCAGCCCATCGTCCGATCACTTTTCGCTCGGCTGGGGGGCAAGCCTCATTCAAACTGCCGTCGGCAGCGTGGTCCCCCGCGCAAATTGGAAGCGATAGAGAGATCCCTCGCTTCGCGGTTCAAGATCCGCGTCGTCGCATCGCCGCAATCATGGCAACCAAAGAGACCAGGCACCACGTTCCCTCTAGAATGACGAACGGAAGATATGAAATCAGCCACGACGCGTATCCGGCAATACCAGCTCCGACCATGTTGAGCAGGCTAAAAGTAAAAGACTGCCGGTCGAGCACGCCGAACACATTCATAGCGAAGGCGATGAGCAGGAGTGAAACACCCGCTGCGCCAACCCAATCTGCAAATAGAAACTCTTCAAACATACGCATTCATCCTGTCTAATCGCTATTGATACACCTGCCATGACGCGGACTTTCGGCTCGATCGAGTGGGTTCTGGCCATTCGAATTGGACCGTAAGAGGCAGATTTCTATTTTGACGAGTTATCTCTGACCCTGGAAAGCTAGCTTGGCATTATCTCAGCGAAGGTCATTAAGAGGCGCATTCGCCTTCCATTTCAGCAATCCAGGCGCGCAGCAAATCTGCGCCTTCCTGATGTCGTAACGAACGGCCAAGCTCCGGCATCATCGCCCCAGGATTAACTGTCTCAACCCGGTGTAGTAAAATCGACTGTTCCGGCGCGCCTGGTACAATACTAAAGGCGCGTCCACCCGTCCCTGATCCAGCGGCGATCGGCAGTTTGCAAACGCCGAGTTCCGGACCTGTGAGGGCTTCCATTGTCAGATCCAAACCCGACGTATCTGCGGGGCCCACCGGATTATGGCAATGTGAGCAATTGATATCGAGATAGGCTCGAGCGCGTTGTTTGGTCGCGACGGTCTCATCGCTCCAATCATTGTTGCGGGCAACCTGTTGAATATCGTCCAGCCCGCTCAAATAGCCGACACGTACCAGTTTCAGAAGCTGGTTGATCGATTCATCGCCATATTGGTAGGTTTTGTTCAAGTGTCGCGGCCGAACCCCCAGTGGAGCCAATTCCCGGGTCGTATTGTTCGGCGCGTGGCAGCCAGCGCACTGATTGATATCTGGCACGATATAGGTGAACTCGCTCTCAGCTTCGCTGCCGCTGACCAAAGTCAGTTTTTGCGCGTCGCCAATCTTCGTCAGGATCGCG
>CAYGUD010000003.1:8350-26411 GCA_964352865.1 uncultured Hyphomonas sp. | reverse complement strand
CGTCAGGATTGCGTCAGTCTGGTCTTCGTTCCAGACATATGACACGGCCTCCCAGCCTTGTTCGCGGCGGACCAGGAGACGCGTCTCCATCAAGCGGACCCGGTCGAGGTTTTGCAGGATTGGATTGGTTTGACCCTTCGAATCTTCGGATTTCAGAACACTGTTTTCGACATCACCTTTCGGATAGTAAAACGTTTTGCTGATCACTGTGCCAACCGGCAGGTCCGGATAGTCCGCCTCGCGATACATTCCTGCGCCAGCATTATCTGGCACCCAAATGGTGCGAAGCTTGAAGGCATAGTCTGTGAAAAGCGGCGAATTGAGATCATAGGGCACAACTCCGCCAGCGAGAACCAACGCACCGGAATCCAGATCCATCAAGCGCCACTCACTCAATTGCCGAGGATTTTCTGCAGCAAAGAAGACTGGCTTTGAATCTGAGGACACGCCTGAGCACCCGACCAACAAGGATAGCACCAAGCTCCCGACCGCCGTGAATATCGCCGAATTCTTCATCGCCATTTCACTTCAAAATCCAGTCGTCTAGGACCGTCCGAGATCGATTTCCGGAAGCTTGTCCAGGCGACACTCAAACGGTGACTTGTCTGTCGAAGGTTCTGTGAATCCGCTGGGTCCGTTGGCATTCAGTATGCCGACATCTCCATTGTCGATACAGATACGAAGAGCATCCGGCATCACACCATCGATCATTTTGTCGGCGTCATAGTATCCGTCCCAGATAATGTCCGGTAAGCGTCCTTCTGCACCAAACATAAGTTGCAAGGCCAATTGCAGTTCCGGCGTATCGGGGGCGCTCCCGCCACCAGAGAACGTGTTGCCGTAAATGTAGATACCTTCTGGATATGGATCGAACGAACTGCTGGCCGAGCTTTCCGAATATCCCGTTGTGTAGAGACTGGAAATGATAATGTTGCCGGTCTTATTGTCTGAAATTTCATTGTCGAATATCTCGACCGCGTCATTCGAATTGACGATCACGCCTGTGCCCGCCGGGACACTTGCGACCGGCGTTCCCGGGTGCCCAAAATTGTCGACATTGTTCGAAAAGACGCGGTTATTGAAAACGCGGGTTGCCTTGCCGGCTTGCTGCAGCTGCGGCATGTTGAAGACGAGAATCCCACCCGTATTGTTCGTCGCGACATTGTCGTAAACATCCGCGTTCACGGTGTTCTCGATCTCTATCCCGGCGACATTATATTCGGCACGATTGCGACGCACAATAACGTCTTTGGACTGACCGACATAAAGGCCAGCATCAGACGCCCCAATCGTGACCGTGTCTTCGATCAGGACATTGGTCGTTTGAACCGGGTAAATACCATATGCGCCATTCTCTGTTTTTGGACCGCCCGTCCACTCCGCACGCACGCGCCGGATGGTAATATTGTCGCCCTCATTGACCTTGAGGCCATCACCCTTGGCGTCTTCAATTGCCAAATCCTCGATCACAAAGTCGCTGGCGGTCACCAGCAGGCCTTCTGCCCCGGCAATTTGTTCAGCAAAGCTCAGCACCGTTTTATCCATGCCCTGGCCACGAATTGTGACCCCGTCAGCCGTTAGGCTGAGTCCGTGAGAGAATGAAAACGTTCCTTCGGGAATTTCAATCACATCCCCGGGCTTGGCATCAATAAGCTGTTCCATGAGACGGTCTTCAACGCTTAGTTCAGCTTGGCTCGAAGATGAATCGGATGCGGGCTGCCCGCAGCCGGTCAAAACCAGTCCAGCTGCCGCCAATAGAGCTGTCTTCAGTCGCATAGAAATCCTCCCAAACTTTTCTTCGGTATGGGGTAACATGTGCGTCCGTAAACAGAAACTTTTTCTGCATAAGGGGGGCAGATCGCGCTGGCAGGCAGATACCGAGAGCTGGGTCGTGGATCAAGTCCTTCAGTTTTACCGGCAGTACTTCAGTCACTCGATTTCGAAATTCTCTAGTGGACTCTTCCCCTTACCGCCCGCATTGATAGCTAAAAATCAGGGAGACGTTCACATGCGAAGCGCGATAAAACTCACTGTCTTGGGATGCCTGACGGGAATAGCACTGCAGGCTGCCTCCGCCGAAACGAGACTCCTCAGCGACCCCGCCATACATCAGGACAAGATCGCATTCATTTATGCCGGTGACATTTACACCGCCAATCTGGACGGAAGCGATGCCCATCGGCTGACAACCAACGCCGCTGATGAAACCGGTCCAATTTATTCGCCGGATGGAACCCGGATCGCGTATACAGCCAACTATCAGGGAAACACCGACGTCTACTCGATTTCGGTAAATGGCGGGCAGCCCACCCGGCACACGTTTCACCCTGGAGATGACGTCGCCGTAGACTGGTCGCCTAATGGCGCAGACATCGCATTTGTATCAGCACGGCAAAGACTGAGCGGCCGAGCCGCACAGCTCTTCCACATTTCGATAGATGGCGGGTTGCCGGTATTGCAAATGCAAGCCCGGATCTTCCGCGGGACGTATAATGGCAATGGACGCCAATTCGCGGCCATCCCGTTCGGGCCTGCATACAATGCCCTCTATGGCGGCAGCGCTGGGTGGAAAGGTTATCGCGGCGGAACAACGCCGTCGATCCAGATCATGGATTTGCGTCGCAACCGTGTAAATTATATCCCCGGTTCGCGAGTCAACGACATCGAGCCCGTCTGGGTCGGCGATCAGGTCTATTTCTTGTCTGATCGCGACGAAGAGATCTTCAACGTCCATCGCTATGATTCAAATACTGGCGAAGTCACGAAGGTAACCAATGAGTCCGTCTGGGACATTCGTTCAATAGACGCGTTTGGCAACACAATTATATATGAGACAAGCGAAGCCTTAAAACTACTCGACACGACAAGTGGCAGTATCACTTCGCTGTCCATTTCGATCGAGCCTGACTTGCCACAATTGCAAACCAAATGGACCAATGTCGCGGGCCAGATTTCCGCGGCCGACCTGTCCAAGTCGGGAAAACGCGTTCTCATCACCGCGCGCGGCGAGGTCTTCAGTGTTCCCGTGAAGGACGGATCCACGCGCAACATTTCGAACAGCAGCGGCGTCAGGGAATATGATGCGACCTGGTCACCGGACGGCCAACGACTTGCCTATATCGTCGAAGCCGATCGGAAACAGCATCTCGTTATCGAGACTCAAGACGGACTCGGTGACACGACAAAGTTCGAATTGGGCGATCATTTCTACTCGCTGCTTGAATGGGGCGGCGAAGGTCAGCACATAATCTATCGCGACAATCATTTGCGCTTGTTCGCTCTGGATAGCACCAATGGCAATCGCAGGCAGATTTCTGAAGATACCAGACGCCAATGGGGCTATGGTGGCACTGAAGTAAGCACTTCGCCAAATGGTGAGTGGTTGGCTTACACAAGAGAAGAAGCCAATTTTAACCGCAATATCTATCTGTATAATTTCGAATCTGGGAGCAGCACATTGCTCACCGATGGCATGGCCGATGCTGGCGCCCCTGCCTTTAGCGACGATGGGGCTCTACTCTACTTTACCGCATCGACGAATGCGGGACCAAGCCATGTTGGTCTGGACATGACCAGTCAGGAGCGTCCTTATCGTGCTGGCATCTATGTCTCGGTACTCACGTCTGATGGACTATCGCCTCTGGCTGCCAAAGCCGGTGATGAAGAGGCCACATCAGAAGACGAAGAGGAGGACGCGGAGACCAGTGTCGACGCTGCGCCGAAATACGACCCGGCAGGCGCTACGACACGGATCCAGGCGCTGCCCGTCGGTCAGGCGCAATATTCAAACCTTGCGGTCGGTAAATCTGGCAATCTCTACTATGTCAAAGGCATCCAGCCGGGGTCGGAAATCTCCGCGCCAGGTCAACGCTTGCAAGCCGGCTCGGAGCTGATCACATTTGATTTCGACTCGAGAGAGTCCAAAACTCTGACCAGTGATGTCACGGCATTCTCGCTCAGCGCGGATCGCAGCCACGCATTGATCCGCAAGTCTGATGGATCCCTGGCGACCGGAGAACTGGGCGATAAGTTCGAAGCGAAACCCGTCAAGACTGGCGATTTGCAATTACGTATCAACCCCCGTGATGAATGGCGTCAGATTTTTGATGATGTCTGGAGGATGGAAGCGGAGTATTTTTACGATCCAAATATGCACACGCTTGACTGGCAAGCTGTCTATGATCGCTACTTACCATTGCTCGATCATGTCGGGCGCCGCGAAGACCTCAATCGCGTTCTGACGGAAATGATTGCCGAAATACAAGCCGGTCACAATCGGGTCGGCGGCGGCGATATTGATCGACCATCCGGCCCAGACGTAGGACTGCTCGGCGCAGACCTTTCAGTTCGCAATGGGCGCCATCAGATCAATCGCATCTACACGGGCGAAAACTGGAACCCCACTGTGCAGGGTCCACTGGCTGTGCCCGGACTGGATGTCTCTGAAGGCGACTATATCATTGCAATAAATGGACATGACCTAGGCGCCGACGCGAACATCTTTGAACACCTTGTCGGCACTGTTGGCCAACAAGTGACACTTACGGTCTCGGATCGAGCAAACGGACGAAACGCAAGAGACATCGTCGTTGAGCCTGTTGGCAGTGAATTCCAAATGCGCACCTGGGCTTGGATAGAAGGCAACCGCAAGGCCGTAGACGAGGCCACTGATGGCAGGGTCGGTTACGTCTATCTGCCCAATACGGCGGGCGCCGGATACACGTTGTTTAATCGGATGTTCTTTTCCCAGACAGACAAGGATGCAATGATCATTGATGAGCGCTCAAATGGCGGCGGACAGGCCGCGAACTACATTACCGATGTGCTCAGCCGATCTTACCTGTCAGGCTGGAAGGATCGTGATGGCCTGACCTTCAATACACCGGGGGGCGCGATGTTCGGACCAAAACTGATGCTAATTGATCAAGATGCTGGCAGTGGTGGTGACTTCCTGCCTTATAGTTTCCGGGAAATCGAAATTGGCACGCTGATGGGAACCCGGACGTGGGGCGGATTGATTGGAATCTCTGCTAATCCAGGTCTGGTGGATGGCGGATTCCTTGTCGTCCCTTATTTCAGGTTCTTCGACACCGACTACGAGTGGTCGGTCGAGAATGAAGGCGTGGCACCGGACATCGAGGTGCAACTAGACCCTGTCCTGACCAATCAAGGTCGAGACGCACAGCTAGAAGCCGCTATTGCTGAAATCGAGCGGCAACTTGCAACGACCTCAAATCCAGTTCCAACCGAAGCTCCAGCTTATCCAACGACACTTGGCGAGTAATCAATTATGGGTCACGCCTCGAGTTTTGTCTGTGTGGTCCACTGGCCAAAGTGGATTGCACGGCCAGAACCAGAGGGTTTTGGGCGCGGTTAGTCCGGTATATCCATGAAGCATCACATCATGATTTCATTTGGCCTGATAATGGCCGCGGTATTCGGATTTCGTCTGGCGGAAGCGATCGTCGTGCCAGGCCTTGGTTGGTCGGAGCTCTATCTTCTGGGCGGAAACGTTATCGCTGCTTGGCTAATTGTCGCCGGATTGAAAGAACGACGTCACGCTCGGGCGCAGGCTGAGAACCGAGATTCAGCGAGCTAATCCGCTCTCCACATTTGCCAAACTCAGAAGCCCCCTGATACAGCGATAGATCTATCGACAACGAATTGCCAGGGAGGGCGTCATCGTGTCCGAGAAAAAACAACTAGACGCGAAAGGCTATTGGAAGGCGACAATTCGCCTGACGCTGAGTCTGTTGGCGATTTGGTTCATTGTCTCTTATGGCGCAGGCATTCTGTTCCGCGACTTCCTGGACCAGTTCTCAATTGGCGGAGCGCCGCTTGGATTCTGGTTCGCGCAACAAGGCGCGATCTACGTCTTTGTCGCACTTATCTTTTACTATTGCTGGGCAATGAACCGCCTCGAACGAAAATTCGGGGTGGAGGACTAAGGTGATGGATCAGACTTTTTGGACCTATTTCTTCGTCGTCGGCACATTTGGCCTGTATATCGGAATCGCAATCTGGGCACGCGCCGGGTCGACTGAAGACTTCTATGTTGCAGGGCACGATGTTCATCCAACAGTGAATGGTATGGCAACGGCAGCCGACTGGATGTCTGCAGCCTCCTTCCTGTCTATGGCCGGCTTGATTGCATTTCTCGGCTATGGCGGCTCGGTCTATTTAATGGGCTGGACCGGCGGCTATGTTTTGCTGGCGGTTTTGCTCGCGCCTTTTCTGCGTGAATTTGGCAAGTTCACCGTTCCCGATTTTGTCGGTGACCGCTACTATTCTGACTCCGCACGTCTAATTGCCGTGATTTGCGCCCTGTTCGTCTCGTTTACTTACATTGCCGGCCAGATGAAAGGCGTAGGCGTCGCGTTCTCAAACTTCCTCGAAGTTGAATATACTTGGGGAATCATTATCGGCATGGTCATCGTGTTTTTCTATGCGGTGCTCGGCGGCATGAAGGGCGTCACCTATACTCAAGTCGCACAATATTGCGTTCTGATCTTTGCCTATACAGTTCCAGCGATCTTCATCTCGATGATCATTACCGGCAATCCAATTCCGCAACTTGGCTTCATCTCTAATGCAGCCGGAACAGAAACCCCGATGTTGGAGAAGCTTAACCAGACCGTCACCGACCTTGGCTTCATCGAATATACTTCGACCAGCAAATCCATGTTCGACATATTTGCAATCACCGGCGCCCTAATGTTCGGCACAGCGGGCTTGCCGCACGTGATTATTCGCTTCTTCACTGTCTCGAGCGCCAAGAATGCCCGGGTCTCTGCGGGTTGGGCCTTGGTCTTTATCGCTGCGCTTTATACGACAGCACCGGCGGTCGGCGCGTTCGCCCGGATCAACTTCATCGATACGGTCAACGAAGCAACTTACATTGCCGATGATGCCGACTACGCGACAGAGGCCGCTGCGATCGAAGCGGCTGGCGGCAAGCCAGTTCCCGAATGGTATAAGACCTGGGAGAAAACCGGCCTCTTGAGCTTCGACGACAAGAATGGCGATGGCGTGATGCAATATCGCGGACCGAACACGCCGGATGGGGTGGAGAATGAACTCGATCCAAACCGCGACATCTTCGTACTGGCGAATCCGCAAATTGCTCAATTGCCAGGCTGGGTGATTGGATTGGTGGTGGCGGGAGGTCTTGCCGCGGCGCTGTCGACCGCGGCCGGACTGTTGATGGTGATATCGTCTGCGGTCAGTCATGATCTCTGCAGAAGAACTTTTTTCAAAGATATGAATGATAAAACAGAACTCCTGGTGGCGCGCGGCGCTGCTGCGGGGGCGGTCGTCTGCGCTGGCTTGCTTGGCATCTATGCAGGGCAGCTCGGTTTTGTTGCTCAGGTTGTGGCCTTCGCCTTTGGTCTTGCGGCCGCGTCCTTGTTTCCAATCATCTTCCTGGGAATCTTCTGGAAGCGGATGAATAAGGAAGGGGCCATCGTGAGCATGCTCTTCGGGTTGGTTTCAACATTCTTGTACATCGTCTATTTCAAATTCGGTCTGGGTATTGGTATTGGCAGCTTTGGAATCAGCATCCCAGCAGGGACGCCGGACCAATATTTGTTCGGCGTCTCGCCAGAAGGTATCGGCTTCGTCTTCATGTGGATCGCCGGGGCGCTTGGCATTGGCACGGCCTTGGCGACCAAAGCACCGCCTCAGGATATCCAGGACCTGGTCGAGGATATTCGTATCCCTGGCACGCGCCAGGCCCATGGCATTGCCGATAAAGATATGGCCCCGGCACAAGCAGAGTGAGCGGCTTAATCAGTTAAAGTACGCTCACACTGTTGGCCACCCTAATCAGGATTGCGATCCTGATCATCAGAGAAGCGCAAGGGTCCACGCCTGAGGCGCGCAGCGGCATCCCATTGTGTCGCTAACGCTGCCCCCAGCAACAGCGTATTCACGGACAATGCGAGCCAAATGAAACCGACAATGACGGAAGCCAATGCGCCGTAAAGCGTGCCGAGGACCGAGTATTTCAGATACAGTTGAAACAAATAAGTTACCGTCAACCAGGCAATTGCGCTGCTCGCCGCGCCGCCAATCATCGGCCAGCCTTTGGAGACTCGCCCATTCAGGGAGACCGCAAGAATGATGTAAAACACGGCGAATACTGCGACCCATTTTGTTAGCCAGATGGTGCCGGCGACAGTTGCGATTTCTGCGGCGAACTCAGTCGCGACACCGCCTTCCTGATTGCGAACGATGGTCAAGATTATCTGAAATGCACCGAGTGCCCAGACAAGAAGAATCAAGCTGGTTGCAAGGACAAATGCGATCCCTTGATATCGCAAAATTCCCGAAGGCCGTGTTGAAACCGCAATCATCCGGATGCCGCTAATCATGGCTTTTGTACCGGCCATCGCCGCCCAGATCACCAGCACCAGGGCAAGCCCGACGGTCAACGTGATGTTCTTTGGCGCCAGAGCGGCGACTTCATTCATGTCGTTGGCATTCAGCGGGACAACATTGGACGCCATAATTCGATTGATCGCTTCCGCCAATTGCCCTGAGACTTCAGGCGGCAACAACGCAAACACAAGTGTCGTGGTCAGATAGATCAATGGGAAGATAGAGAATAACGCATAAAACGCGATACCGCCTGTGATGATCCGCACATCAGGCTGAGACAGACGATAGATCGCGTCCCAAACTGGCAGAATAAAGGAATGCCCAAGTGGCAATCCATCGACCCAGACGCGCAGCTTGGAGAGCATATTGGTCTTCTTTCACGGTACAGCAAACTCAGAAGGATAGAATGGATTGATGCCGCGCATCGGTCAAATGCGCGGCTGTCCCACGCCTCCAAGCTCATGGCCGGAGCAGGCAAACAATCTACTCAAAACCTGGGCGACTTATTCCGGCATCTCTACGCGCGGTGCGTCGACAAACGGCTTGATGCCAAATGATGGATAAATCTCGCTCGGGAAGTAGACGGTTCCATCCTTGACCACCATTGAAATGGTTTTGATGGCTTTCAAATCCTGCGTCGGGTCGCCAGGAATTAAGAAGAAATCCGCCAGTTTGCGCTCTTCGATCGAGCCAAGACGGTCTGACTGTCCGACATAATCCGCCATGCCTTGAGTCGCCCAAGCCAGAATCTCCGGTGCCGTCATGCCAACTTGCTGGTAGAGCTCAAGCTCACGGTGATAGACAAAAGACCCGCCCATATCCGTACCCGGCACGAGCAGAATTCCAGCATCACGCATGGCGCTCACCGTTTCAATAATTTTGTCGAACGCCGCATAATAAGCCTCATCGTCGCCGGGTGCCGAGACATCCGACCATGCCGTTTTCGCGCTACGCTGCTCGCCAACCGGCAAGTGATCAATATAGTCGACCACGCCGGCCCGAACTTCGCCATTGCGAGACCGTAGCAAGGCTTCGTGAATCGCCAGCGTCGGATCAATCGCGGTGGAATTCTCGGCCATTGCACTGATCGTTTCCTGAACCCGCGCATCAGTCACGCTGAGAGTTGGGAGACGCTTCAGCGCGGTTAACCGAAGCAGCGTGCGCGTATCTTCGCCCTCCTCCAGAACCCAGCCCAGCATGACCTGATTGATGTGTGTCATTTCATCATAACCCGCCGCAATCATTTGATTCGCATTGGAAAAAGCTGGGACATGGCCCGCCACGCGCAAGCCGAGCTTTCGCGCCTCTTCGATCATCGCCGGAACCCATTCGCCCTTCATCGAGTTATAGATCTTGATCTGATAGAATTCGCCATTGCCATAGCGACGGACAGCTTCAATCGCCTCTTCCTGAGTCGAAACGAGTTCGCCATTGTTTGAGCTGAAGGGGCTTTTGCCTTCGATAAATCCACTGCGAATGATGCGGGGACCTGCAAGCCGACCGCTTTCAATTTTCTCGATAAGTTCGCTCAGCACTTCATTCGAGTTGCCCATATCGCGCACCGAAGTGACCCCCGCCGCGATGTTCAGTAACGCACTGTTCTGACCGAGGTGGCCGTGCATTTCATACATGCCGGCAACCAGCGTCCCGCCCGCACCATCAATCAAGGTCTCACCTGATTGACGCGCATCGGGCGCATCAATTGCGCTGATCATATTACCCTCAAACACCACCGAAACCGGCTCCGTTAGCGCTTCCGTCTTTGGATCGAATACGCGAACGTTGGTGATCCGGACCGGCCCGTCATAATTGTGTGCGACGTCAGCCTGGATGGCCTCAAACCGCTGCGCCGAATACTCAACTGCACGCGCACGCAAGGCTTCGTCATTGTTTTCATACCCCGATTTCAGAACAGAAAACCGCGGTGTGATCATGCCGAAATAGGCACCGTCAGCGCCCAGTAACACGTAAGTCGGATTAAGGCTGATTCCAGACAACCCGTAAGCGGTGATGGTTTCGTCGCCGGTCGCACTCTGGATTTTGAGCGTCTCCATTTCGGATAATTGCAACGTACCACCAGGAAGCGCCGTGATCGATTGATCTTCATCCGCCAGCAGAGCGCGCGTATACAGCCACAGGCTATAAGGGCTGGCATTTTGCGCGACATAGATGGCTGGGACCGTGACCTCGGCCGAGCCGGGGCCTGTGGCGTCTGTCCAGCTGGCACTCGTTCCGTCTTGAACAAATGTCTCATCGACCTTGTTGCCAAACGTTGTTGCGCCTTCAACTTGCCACTCAATTGGGAAGCCAAACTCGCTTAAGCGGATCGTTTCGTTCAGGCTCGGGCCGCGGCCATTATTTCGGTACTCGTATTCAATCACGGTCTGTCCAGATGTGTGATCAACCGCGAGCGCGCCAATCTCGGTTCCGGAAACCATGACCGTGAAATCCTCGGTCCCTGTCAGCGCAGAAAGGGTTGAAGGCGTTAGAATGCTCGTATCCGGCGGCGCTGCAGCTTGCGGCGCAACGCAGCCGGTTAGACCCAATCCCAAAACCCATGTCGAAGCCAAAGCGTACCGTAGCGCCATTTTATCCTCCCGTTTTGATCTGGCTTAGGGCCATTCAACGGTTGCGCGCAACAGGATTCACTTGAAGGCAAGCTATTCGCCAGATATATCGCCCTGTTCTCGTTTTGCGGAAATCAGAACGTCGCTGGTGTCTGGCTAGCCGGGTACGCCGTTATCAAAAACGTTGATCGCCCGATTGAACGGCGTCTTCATTCAACTTCTTGTCATGAGCCACGGTCGGGAAGCTCTCATAAGGCAGCGAGCGATACTTCAGATAGGCTTCGAACTTGGCAGTTTAATAGGCAATCTTGCTACCGTAGACCCCGATCATTCCGGGTGCTTCTTTGTGATCACTCATTTGAGCACCCTGCTCCAGGCAAACCTCAAGCCACGGTACAGCGCATAAATTAGCGCCAGAAAGAATATGCCCAGAACAATCACCACGCCGCTATTGTGCTTCAGGAATCGCGCTGAGGAAGTCCGTGCAATGGCCTTCGCCGAGTTGTAACCCTCTGGCATTTCCAAAACGCCAACACTGGCGGCATAATTGTCATAGGCCGCAATCATTTGCGCCAGGTTTTCAGGTTCGGCCGCGCTAAGGTCTCGGGTTTCGCCTGGGTCATCACGCATGTTAAATAGCTGCCACTGAGCATTACCGACCGGCGGCATGCTTCGGGTGATCTTGTAATCGCCTTTGTACAGTGCGGTATTCCCGGAAACTTCGATGACACGAATATCTTCTGGTCCGTAGACACTGGCAGCCGTGCCGCGCAAAACTGGCAATAGCGACCGTCCGGTTATTGGGCGCGCATCACGCGGCGCCGGCGGCGCGTCAGTCCAGTCCAGCAAAGTCGGCGTAATATCAGAGACCATTGCCGGCGCATCAATCTTGGCGGGCTGGACACCAGGTCCGGCAATGATCAATGGCACGCGGATTCCGCCTTCAGTGGCGTAGAATTTGAAGAGCGCTCCCGGCGAAGCAGCGGCCGCCGCCCATTCCGGTCCGATAAAGCCCCAACTACCCTCCAGTCCGGCACGGTCCGCATCGATATTATAGCCATTCAACGACTGCCAGACACTCAAGCGCCAGTCATTGTCACCGCGATTATGTTCAGGTCCATTATCCGAAGTGATGACGAAAATGCTATTTTCATACTGACCTGTGGCGCGGAGATGGTCGACAAATCGCCCAATGTGGAAATCCATCGCCTCGAGCATCGCGGCATTGACTTCCATCATCGCGGTATAGAGCGCCTGGTCTTTTGAGGAGAGGCTGTCCCAATCGCGCGAGCCATCTGGCATTGGCGCTAATGGAGCCCCAGCCGAGATCAATCCAAGGTCCTGCGCGCGCTCATAGCGTGCCTGGCGCAATGCGTGCCATCCGGCATCATAAACGCCGTCATAATTCGCGATAAACTCTGCCGGAGCCTGAACCGGGATGTGGATGGCCTGGAATGGAAGGTAAGCAAAGAAAGGCGCGTTTGAATCCGTTTCGCCGAGATAGCTGATCATTTTGTCGACAAGAAATTCTGACGAATAGAACTCGTCTGGGAGCGAAGCTTCTTCGCCGTCTTCCCACCATGGCGCATCCTTGTAGTAAGGCATGTAGGATTTATCATCCCAATTATCTGCGCCTGAGGCCGCCAATGAGAAGGATCGATCAAAGCCATGATTTTGCGGCATCTCAGCTGCGGTTTCGCCGAGATGCCATTTTCCGCTCATGAGCGTGCGATAGCCTGCCGCCCTCAGTCGATCAGCAAGGGTCAATACCCTGGGCTCAAGCGCCATCGTGTATCCCGGTTGGCCTTCGTGTTCTTTTGGTAAAACTTCAGGAATCGTCGCGACACCCGTCAGGTGATTGTCCAGACCCGTCAGCAACATCGCGCGGGTTGGCGCGCAAAGTGGAGAGGTTCTGTATTGCGTAAACATCGCGCCGCGTGCCGCGAGTGCATCAATATTAGGGGTTCGGGCTTCGCCGCCATAAACCCCCAGATCCATCAATGCGGCATCATCAATAAGTATGACAATGACATTCGGCGGTGGTGATGCGTTTTGTCCCTGCGCCGTACCTATGAATAGGAGAGAAAGCCCCAATAACAATTCGCGCATGGCAAACACATCCTTCTACGAGATTATCGACCGCTCTCAATCTTCAGCCGTTTTCAGCCCCCCTCCCCGGATCTGCCGGGTGCCGCGACGTATGTCCAGAACGGTTTCAATTTTCTGATAGTTCGGATGGCGGGAAGTTCAGGTGAGCTAATCTTTGCCAGCGAGCATCATGCCGCCTGATGATTAGTGAGATCGAACTTTACCGTGCTTTTGTGCGAGAATTTCGCCTGGCTGGCTTGCTGGGATGCCAAACGGATAAGATCGCTGGCACTCAATCCTGCTTGCAGAGACGATCCGCCAAAAGCGCATTCTATATAGCCGACGAGGTCATCGCTTGGTTTTTTCACAATCTTGAAGTGATCGAGTTCATCGATGATTTGTTTTGCGATCTTGCTCGCATCTGCATAGGCAGATTTCGGCAGCAAGATAGCCAATTCATCTCCCATGAAACGGGCGCACACGCCTTTCTCACCTACGATCTTGGTGAGGAATCCGGAGAGTGTCTTTAGCACGAACTCAGAAATATCCGTTCCGGCCGTTAAACTTAGATCCTGCATATTTTTGACGCACACAATCAAAACGGTGAGCGAATATCCGTTGGCCAAAGCTTCTGCAGACCGTTCCGTCAAAAGCTCTTCGAACTTTTGTTGATTAAACAGATCGGTCAGCGAATCCCGTTTCATGTTATCTCGCAACTCACCGACTTTGCTGCTCAAATCCGTGATTTGATCATGCTTGCTCTGAAGCGCCACCTGGATATTTTGCGCAGATTCCTGAGAAGACTGAGTATCCTCGATGAGTTCATCAATTGCCTCAATGATCTGATCCGGCGTCGTGGCGTTGGGGATTATGCCTTTCGCTCTGTCCATTGACGAGACGTAATTGTGAGTATTGGAAATCACTTCCGTCACCAGCGATTTTGCGCCAGCCACCTCGCTTTGAATCGCCTGACTAATGCTGTCCAATTCTCGCTCGGCGTTTCGGGACTCGGCGACATAGGTGTCGTACAATTGCCGAATCTCAGCTGCTGTCACACCGCGTCCATGCTGAAGAATTTCGTCCATCACGGAACGAAGTTCTACGTTCTTCCGGGACGCGTATTCATACCAGACAGCATATGATTTCGGATCTGCCGACGTACTGTACTGCGAGATGAGCTTAAAGGCAGTTTTCCCGACATCCCACGAAATCGACAGGGCTGTTCTTGGTTTTCTGGGACTAAGTACTTGCTTTTTCTGATCATTCATCATTCTAAACTCAAACACCTGGTGATTGCATTTCTGCTTATATCCACCGAACGTTGAATCAATATTAAGCGCAGCTATTGAATGATATGCGAATTGTCTGGCCGGGCGTCACCGTGTGATTGAACCTCTCCATACTCAGCCGCACCTCAATTGCCCCGATTCAATCAGAAATGGCTAATTGGCCAAACCTACACATGCGAAAACAACGCTGGCGCAGCGATGAACTGGAACGCCTGCGGGCCGAAGATGGGATGACGTACTCACTAGAGTTTTCTCAGCCGGTTTTTCAGGGTGACTCGGCTTATTACCGACTAAAAGACGCCTGCGCCTCAACGCAAGCACAGAGACTTTTCGAGAAAGAAAATTGGCAAAGCCAAAGGCAAAATCACATTCGTGTCGCCAGGGACATTTGTCGACGCGACAACCGGAAAGGTCTGTTTCCTGGCTCGCGTCAGCTTTGAAGAGCCATCAATCGGCAGCGGCCGATATGTCGGACAGCTTGCCACCGGGATGACCGTTTCAGCAGAAATTGTTACCCGTCGCCGCGCGATCTGGGACAATTTCCTCAAACCGGTATCTCGCTCAGTCGACCTCGCATTTGCAGAATAAACGACAGCGAGAAAAGGCAATTAATCGGGTTCTACAACGACGAAATCATCAATCTCTTTGACGGTTTCCATAACTGGAAAAGTAGAGGTCTGTGCGATCCCCGGCAGCTCAGACAAGACATCGCCGAGCAATTCGCGATATGTGCGCATATTTCGCGTCCGGATCTTGAGCAGGAAATCATAACCGCCCGACATCATGTGGCAGGATTGGATTTGCGGAATATTCTGTACCGCATCGCTGAAGGCGTTCAGACTCCGCCGCGTCGTCGACGCGAGTTTGACCTGGACGAAGGTCACATAGTCCTGGCGAATCTTGGTCGCATCCAGGACGCCTTTGTATCGCCGGATATAACCATTCTCTTCGAGGCGCCGCAGGCGGGTCAAACACGGGGTTTTACTTAGGCCAACCTCTTCGGACAGTTCACTAATCGACAGCCGTCCATTTTCCTGCATTGCGCGCAGGATTTTTCGATCAGCGAGGTCTAATTCTTCCAACATAGGGCGCATTGTGGCGCAAAAACACCAGATAGTCACGCAAATTAAGATCAATAAACCCAAACTACTGGCAACAATCAGTCCATTAGAGCCATGCACGGATGATACAATGCTTCCATAAACGTGGAGTGACATCATGCCGTTCAGCGAAATTCATCAATCAACGAACTTTAACAGGCTGAGCCGTGCTTATCTCTGCGACGAGACAAATCTCACGGCATCACTCGCCAAAACTGCCAACCTCTCCGCTTCGGCAACGGCTGAAATACAAAACGCTGCCGCTAAACTTACTCGAGCCCTTCTCGAAGACGCTAAACGGCCGTCCGCTGTCGATGCGTTTCTGAACGAATACACGCTGTCTTCAGAAGAAGGCATCCTGTTGATGCGCCTGGCTGAATCTCTGGTGCGCACACCCGACAGCGCTACCGCGAACTATCTGTTGCGTGACAAACTCGCAGCCGGCACCTGGCGACCGCATTTGTCCGCAAGACATAGCCTGGTCAAACTTGGCACCGCCGGACTTTGCGCAGCGAAAGCATGGTGCCAGATCAGTGGCGGCGTTGAAGCTGACAACCTGCTGGCAAGACTTGGCGACACGGTCATGCTACGCGCGGTGCGCAGTGCAGTCGCCCTGCTCGGCCGTCATTTTGTACTCGGGACATCGATCCATCGCGCCACGGGTCGTGCGCGGGCGCTTTCAGATTATGGCGCGACTTATTCTTACGACATGTTGGGCGAAGCTGCGATGACCGACACTGATGCAGAGCGTTATTTTGCAGCCTACAAACGCGCATTGCAGCACCTCGCAAAAACATCTGACAATTCTCAGGGTTTACATCAATCTCCTGCTCTTTCGGTGAAGCTCTCTGCGCTTCATCCGCGCTATGAATATGCACAAAGGGAGACTTGCGTTCCCGAGCTGGTGGCGCGTGTTCTTGAGCTGTGTGAGATTGCTAAATCCGCCAATATCGGCCTCACGATAGACGCTGAAGAAGCCGACCGATTGGAAGTGTCTCTGCTTGTAATCGAGGCCGTTCTGGCGTCGGATTCAATTCGCGGCTGGGCGGGATTCGGCCTGGCTGTGCAGGCTTATCAGCGGCGCGCCACGCGAGTCATCGAACACCTTGGCGAGACGGCGCGCCGCCATCAGCAACACATCACGGTTCGCCTGGTCAAAGGCGCTTATTGGGACAGCGAGATCAAACGGGCGCAAGAGCTAGGCCTCGACAGCTATCCGGTTTTCACACGAAAAGAGCATACCGACATTTCCTACTTGGCGTGCGCCAGAAAATTGCTCGATCAATGCGCCTGGATCTATCCGCAATTTGCCACTCACAATGCTCATACGGCAGCAGCGATCGTGCATATGGCCGGCGACCGGCGCGATTTGGAATTCCAACGTCTGCATGGCATGAGTGATGGCTTGCACCGCCGCCTGGCGCAGCAGCACGGCTTCGCCACCAGAACCTATGCGCCAGTTGGTCGGCACAAGGATTTGTTACCTTATCTTGTCCGCCGTCTGCTCGAAAACGGCGCCAATTCCTCATTCGTAAATCAGCTTTCAGAGACGGATGCCGCCGTCGCTAAGTTGATCCAGGACCCAATTGAAGCAGCGATGGGTCATGGGTTTTCACCGCATCCTGCAATCCCGAATCCATGTTCGCGAAACGGCGAGATCCGGCAGACAGCGGCGGGGGATGACATGACGCAATCATCAACCGCATCCGCACTTGAGCGACGTCCAGCACCGGTCTTCGAAGAGACGATCGCGTCTGACGCCGAACATGTCCGCAGCCCCATAGATCGCGGCCGTGTGATCGGCGCAATAAAGCCAAGTACAGAAAAGGATGTCGCTGCTGCGATCAAAGCCTGCACGCAAAGCACCTGGTCGACTGCACCGGCGAAAGATCGGTCCGATACGTTGCGCAAAGCCGCAAACCTTCTCGAGCGAGACCGCATCGAGCTGATGTCTTTATGTGTTCACGAAGCAGGTAAATCCTGGCCCGATGCTGAGGCGGAACTCCGCGAAGCCGTCGACTTTCTGCGATACTATGCCGATCAGGCTGAACGCCCAGCGATCGTTTCGCGGCCACCGCTTGGCATTACGGCTTGCATCAGTCCGTGGAATTTCCCACTGGCAATTTTCCTTGGCCAGGTCAGCGCCGCTCTTAGCGTCGGCAACACAGTCATCGCCAAGCCTGCAGAACAGACGCCGCTGATCGCAACTGAAGCTGTGAAGCGGCTATATGAGGCTGGCCTACCCGCCAATGCCTTGCACTTGATATTGGGCGGCGGCAGCATCGGCGCTTATCTTGTCGCGCAGTCAGAGATCCGTGCCGTTTGCTTCACGGGCTCAACCGCCACTGCCAAGCGCATTGCCAAGTCGCTTGCCGAAACGAAGCGCGGGAGTATCCCGCTGATCGCCGAAACTGGTGGCATCAATGCGATGCTGATCGACTCGACGGCGTTACTTGAACAGGCTGTCAGAGATGTCATGGCTTCGGCTTTTCAGAGCGCAGGACAGCGCTGCTCAGCTTGTCGTCTGGTCTGTGTTCAGGAAGACGTCGCAGATGCTTTCATCGACATGCTATCTGGCGCGATGCAGCGACTGCACACCGGCGACCCATCACAACTTTCAAGCGACGTCTTCCTGAAC
>CAYGUD010000003.1:0-8340 GCA_964352865.1 uncultured Hyphomonas sp. | reverse complement strand
TCGGTCCGATCATTGACGAGACATCGCACGCGCGGATAGCCGACCACATCACCAATTTCCGACAGCGTTTCCCTGTTATTGGCGAAGCGCCGCCGTCGTCTTTGGGAACCGGCTCGTTTATCTCGCCCATCGCGTTCGAGATCAATACAATCTCCGACCTCACCGAAGAAGTGTTCGGTCCGGTCCTTCATCTTGTGAGATTTCGAAAGGATGCGTTTGAACAAACCGTTGAAGCAATCAATCGCCTCGGATTTGGCCTGACGATGGGACTGCATACGCGCATTGATGCCCGCGCCGTAAAAACAGCTCGGATCGCAAAAGTTGGTAATCTTTATGTCAATCGCAACCAGATCGGCGCCGTCGTTGGCGAACAGCCATTTGGCGGAGAGGGCTTGTCGGGTACAGGTCCCAAAGCAGGTGGGCCAGGCTATTTGAAACGCCTGAGCAAACCACCCAAAGCCGGTGAAGTTTCAGGTCTGCCGAAACCGATCTCCCTCCCCGCACCGACCGGTGAAACCAATACGTTGAGTTATGTTCCCAGAGGTCTTTTGCTGTGCCTTGGCGGCGATCAGACAACTGATCTGGACGCCCAGCTGGCCCGCGTTCACGCCACCGGGAATACGCCCGTCTTGCTGCGCGACAAATCACTCGCCGAGGGATTAGAATCCTCCACCTTAAACGGCGTGGTGGCAGACGGGAAAATGCGATCTTTGGCAGCTGCCCTCCTCGCTGAACGCAGCGGCGCCATTATTCCATTACTGTCTGCCGGCGACGAGCCAGAGCGCTTCTGGCTCGAGCGCGTCGTCACTACCGACACCACCGCGGCAGGCGGAAACGCGTCCCTGCTGGCGCAAATCTAAGCCAGAGTCTGCACCAGCGCCTTGCGCCATCCAGATATCAAAACTGTCCGCTGGTCTTCCGGCATATTCGGCTCAAAGCGTTTTCCTGGCGCCGCCCGGGATGCCCACTCTTGCTCTGTCACCCAGCCGAGCTGGATCCCGGCCAGAGCCGCGGCGCCAAGTGCGGTCATCTCCATGAAGTCCGGACGCTCAACGGGGCGTCCACAAATATCAGCGACGAATTGCATCAGCCACTCATTTGCCGCCATGCCCCCATCTACACGAAGCAATCCGACATCCGCCCCGTCAGCTTCAAACGCCTCGAGCAAGTCATGAGTCTGATACGCCGCGGCTTCGAGCCCAGCTCGAACGATATGGTCAACGCTCACAGCACGCGTTAGCCCGGTAATCGTTCCGCGAGCGTTAGCGTTCCAATGCGGCGCGCCGAGCCCTGTAAAGGCTGGCACCAAATAGACGCCTGCATTGTCAGTAAGCGATGCAGCGCGGGCTTCGCTTTCGGGCGCATCTGATATCACGCCGAGTTCATCCCGCAGCCATTGGATAACTGTGCCAGCATTAAAGATCGCGCCTTCAAGTGCATAAGCAGAAGTGCCACCATCATGCCCGTAACCCAGCGTTCCAAGTAAGCGATTGTTCGAGCGCGGTTGCTTCTGCCCCATATTGGCCACCAGAAATGCACCCGTGCCGTAAGTGATCTTCGCGGTTCCTGGCGATAGGCAGCCTTGCCCGACCAAAGCCGCCTGTTGATCGCCAATCGCGGATAGAATGGGCATTGCGCGTCCGAACAGGTTGGCATCGCAGTCACCAAAACGGGCTCCACTCGGCAAGACATCAGGAAGTAGGCTCGCAGGAACATTCAGAAGCGACAGCATGTCTTCAGACCATGCGCGATCTTCTGAGAGGCTCAGAGGATACAGCAAAGTGCGCGAGGCATTGGTAATGTCAGTCGCGTGGACACGGCCCCCTGTCAGTTGCCAGATCAAATATGCGTCGACGGTGCCAAAGGCCAGTTTGCCTGCATTCGCGAGATCGCGCGCGCCGTCGGTATGATCGAGCAACCAACCGATCTTTGTTCCCGAAAAATACGGATCAATCAGCAATCCTGTTTCCGATTGAACGCTTGGCTCATGCCCCGAGGCCTTCAGTTTATCACAAGCCTCTGCGGTCCGGCGATCTTGCCAGACAATTGCAGGAGCGATCGGAATGCCGGTTTCGCGATTCCACACCAAAGTCGTTTCGCGTTGATTGGTGATTCCAATACCGGCTATGCGCTCGACACCGCCCGCTTCAACGATCGCTTCGCGGCAGACTTGCAGCGTCTTGCTCCAAATCTCGACTCCATCCTGCTCCACCCAGCCATCACCGGGATAGCTCAACCCGACTTCCTGTTGCGCCTGAGCGACAGGCGCGAAGTCACGATCAAAGACAATCGCGCGAGTCGAAGAGGTGCCTTCGTCGATGACCAAAATGAGATCCGCATTCGCCATTCTGTTCTCCCAGTGTGTTCGCAAAATGAGCTTTAACGCGTTTAAGCGCGGCGTTTCAACACTGTTTCCTCGCCGCAAATGTTCGAATAAGAACAGATATTCATCGTTTACGAGCATCGCGAGTTCGATTATGCGAACCACAGCAACTAAAGGCTGCTGAATTGTACGACTTAATGATCATTGGCGGCGGTATTAACGGCGTGGGCATAGCCCGCGACGCCGCCGGACGCGGCTTAAAAGTCCTGCTGTGCGAAAAGGATGACCTCGCTTCGCATACGTCATCCGCCAGCACCAAGCTCATACATGGCGGCCTGCGATATTTGGAGCATTATGATTTTACGCTTGTCCGCAAGGCGCTGATTGAGCGCGAAGTCCTGTTAAAAGCGGCGCCGCATATTATCTGGCCACTGCGCTTCGTACTGCCCCACCACAAAGAATTGCGGCCAAGCTGGCTCATCCGCATCGGCCTGTTTTTGTATGACCATCTGGGTGGTCGGAAGCTGCTGCCCGCCACAAAAACTCTGACCCGCAAAAATAGCGATGTGTTCGCCCCATTGCACCAGCATTTCAGCAAGGGCTTTGAATATTCTGACTGCTGGGTCGAGGACTCTCGCCTGGTCGTCCTGAATGCGATGGATGCTGCAGAGCGCGGCGCGACAATCATGACTGGAACAGAGTGCGTGAGGCTGGATACAGAGGGCGAGGGCTGGACATCGACACTGCGAAAGAAAGACGGCAAGGAATTGGCGGTCGAAGCCAAAATCGTGATCAATGCTGCTGGGCCGTGGGTCGATCACATCGCCGAAAAAATCGGACCGAGCACCAACAGACAGAGTGTGCGCCTGGTCAAAGGCAGCCACATCATCGTGCCAAAAATGTTCGAGGACGAACGCAGCTTCATCTTCCAGGCAAGCGATGACCGGGTTATCTTCGCCATCCCGTACGAAGATCGCCGGTTTACCCTGATTGGCACGACCGACTTGCCGTTCGAGGGCGATCTCGATGCCGTCAACGCATCCGACGAAGAGATTCAATATCTTTGCGATGTTTCAAATGAGTATTTCACGCAGGCAATTACCCCGGATGATGTGGTCTCGACCTATTCCGGTGTACGCCCGCTATTTGACGATCAGGCTGATAATGCCTCGTCAGTGACACGCGACTATGTTCTGAAACTTCATCGCAGCGGCGAAGCGACAATGCTGTCTGTTATTGGCGGCAAGATCACGACGTACCGTAAACTCGCTGAAGATGCGTTGAAGCACCTGAAAACGAATTTTCCCGACGCTCAGAAGCAGTGGACCGAAACTGCCCCTCTACCCGGAGGCAATATCGTAGACGCTGATTTTGACCCATTCGAAGCTCACTGCGCGGAAAAATATGCCTGGTTAGACACTGCTACATTGCATCGCCTGGCGCGCACCTATGGGACACGCATCGAACTTTTGCTGAGCGGCGCTCAAAGCGTTCCGGATCTTGGTCGCCATTTTGGTCATGGCCTTTACCAAAAAGAAGTCGACTATCTTATCGACCAGGAGTTCGCGCGCAGTGCCGAAGATGTTCTGAAGCGCCGTACCAAGCTCGGCCTGTACTTCAGCACGGACGAACAAATAGCGCTGCACGATACAATGAAGGAAATGCAGGCATGAACGTCTTCCAGGTTGGAATTTTCGTTTTGATCACAGCCACGATTGGAATTCTGACTTATCTGAATTGTCGCAATGCCCCTTCTGGTAATCGCGGATCCGATCATGACTATTTCCTCGCGAATGGCGGGCTGAGTTGGTATTTCGTCGCCGGTTCGATCACATTGACCAATCTCTCGACGGATCAACTGGTCGGCATGAATGGCAATCAAATGCTATTACTGGCCTGGTGGGAGCTGGCAGCTGTCGTGGGCCTGCTAATCCTAGCTTATGTTTTTATCCCGATTTACTATCGCAACAATTGCACGACCACGACTGAATTGCTGCAGCGCAAGTATGACAACAAACATATCCGAGCGGTGATCTCCGTTCTGTTTTTGCTCGGCAATCTGTTCATCTTCCTGCCGGCAATCCTCTATGGCGGCTCGCTCTTTCTGAAATCGACAACCGGTGCAGATTTTTCTGGTCTGTTTGGAGAGCGCCTGTTCGTCGGCTCTCCAGTGGAAGTAGATTCCACCATTTTCGTAATGGCGATCGCATTCGCTATTGTAGGCGCTTTGTATGCCATTCTAGGCGGCCTGCGCGCCGTCGCGGTTTCAGACACTTATAGCGGCGTTCTGATCTTGTCGCTGGCCGTATTGGTCGTGATCCTGGCCCTCAACGCAATCAATTGGGATTTCTCCGACATCCCAGCCGAGCGCATGAACATGTTTATCGGCAATGAGCTCAACGATGGGAGCGAGACGCCCATTCCGTGGCATACACTGCTGACGGGCATGATCTTCATTCAGATATTCTACTGGAGCACCAACCAGACGATCACCCAGCGCGCAATGGCATCGCCGAGCGTCGAAGAAGCGCGCAAAGGCATCCTCGCTGCGGCCGGCATCCGACTGCTCATCGTTCCTGTGATTGCTGTGGTGCCCGGCGTTGTCGCGTACAAGCTTTACGGCGACGTTGGCGACGCGGCGTACGGGATGATTGTCGGTGATATATTACCGCCAGTCTTGTCTGGAGCGTTCGCGGCGGCAATTGCTGCTGCTGTGCTGACGACCTTCAATTCGATCCTAAATGCGTCGGCGGCGCTTTACGTTTGCGATTTTCATGAATCCTATATCGATGAAGCCCGCGATGTCCCGAAACTCAGCATGTATGTCTCAATCTCAATGACAGTGCTGGCGATTATTCTTGTCCCGGTCTTTGCGTCCCAAGAAAGCATCATCAACACTGTGCAGCAGCTTTATGGATTGCTCTCGATGCCAATTCTGTCAGCCTTTATTGTTGGACTTGCGTTTCGTAACGTTAGCGCCTGGGCCGCGATTATCGGGGTCGGAACCGGCGTCCTGTTCTATGCATTTTTCAGCTTTCAGCTCTACCGATTGGTTGGCATTTCGCCGGAGGAAGGTCTCGGCGCGACGCTCTCGAGCGTCCATTATATCCACTATATGTTTGTGACGCTGCTGGTTTGCATCGGCGCAGCGCTGATCTCAAATTCGGTGATTTTCGGTCGCAAAGCCGAACTGACGATTGGGCAGCGATCGCAAATTCCTGCGGGATAAGCTCAAGTGCTTAAGCATCAGCCGCGACATGAAGCTCCATTTCAGAGTCGCGGATCGCTTGCATGAAGGCGTCCGGAGGCATCTGATCCGTGAACAAATGATCAATGTCGCAATACTGACCGAGACGGACCATGGCACGTCGCCCGAACTTGGCGTGATCTGCGACGAGAAACACTTCGCGTGAGTTTCGAATAATCGCTTGGGCGGCGCGGATCTCTTGATAATCAAAGTCGAGTAACGATCCGTCTTCATCAATGCCGCTAATCCCGATGACGCCAATGTCGAGGCGGAATTGATTGAGGAATTCCGTGGTCGCTTCGCCGACTATGCCGCCATCGGACGGACGCACAAACCCGCCAGCAATCATCACATCAGAACCATCAGACTCGCGCATCATATTGGCGATATTGATATTATTGGTGACGATCCGGAGATCGGTCCGACCGACCAGTTCCGCCGCAAGCGCTTCGGTGGTGGTTCCGATATTCAGAAACAATGAAGCCCCGTCTGGAATGCGTTTCGCCACCATTCGAGCGATCTTGCGTTTACCATCCATACCCACTTGTAAACGGTCCTGATAAGGCTGATTGTAGGCATTCCCGATACGCCCTGCGCCGCCATGGAAGCGCTCAATCAGATCAAGATCACATAGCGTATTGATATCACGCCGAATGGTTTGCGGAGTCACGCCAAACTGGCGAACCAGCTGCTCTGTCGCGACATACCCTTGAGAGCGAATCAGTTCCAGAATCTGTTTTTGCCGCCCCGGAAGGTTAGATACATCTGTATCGCTCATAACAGCGCGCCTCTTTACGTCTTTTTCTGATCTCAGCGCCCTGCAAGAGCCGTGTCAAACCGGAAGCTGCGGATCAGAGCTCTATAAAATGGAATATCAAACAGGTTTGTGGATGCAGGAGCGGTATTTGCAGGCCTGCGTTCGCCAGGGCTTCTCCTGGCAGCATTGCGCCCTCGCCCGTCAGATCTAGTGCACTCAATACTGATGGATGAGATACAGATCGCAGGCGCTCTGGCCAGACAATTTGCGCGCGATAATGCTTCGCCGGATCGAGCCCAGGGACATACATTCGTCCCGGCAGAGTATGTTGATGACCCGTCAGGTTGCACCAGGAGAACAAAGCTTCAGACTGGTCACGGGCAACCACTCCGATCGCGTTCACATGATTTGGCGTATCGAGGCGATGGAAATCTCCGCCATGAATGAGAGCGCGGTGCTTTTTATGCAAAGCCAATCCCGCCTTCAGGGTCTCAAGTTCTGCAGCCGACGCTTCCAGAAGATTGAGCTCCATTCCCATGTGACCAAACAATGCCGTCGCAACCCGCAGCTCCATGCTCAGCCGACGACCCGTGATATGACAGGTCGCAGGTCCGACATGTGCCCCCATGATTGAAAGCGGAAAGAAATGCGACGCACCGCGCTGAATATGCTGGCGATCGAGGGCGTCATTACTGTCGGAGGTCCAGATACGATCGGTATACTGCAAGATACCATAGTCAGCGCGAGCACCGCCTGAAGAGCAGCTTTCGATCTCAAGGTCCGGGTGTGCCGTCCGAAGACGCTCAATCAACTGGTAGAGCGCACGTGTTTGGCGGCTGATAACCGGCCGTCCCTGGCTGCCGGGATGGTGCACATCCCGGTTCATATCCCATTTGATATAGCTGATATCGTAAGCGTTTAGGAGCGTATGTAAGCGATCAAACAAATAGTCGGTCACCTCAGTCCGCGTCAGATCCAGCACATATTGATTTCGAAACGGCACTTGTTCGACATGGTCTACCTGAAGGATCCAATCCGGATGATTGCGGAACAGATCACTGTCCGGATTGACCATTTCAGGTTCAAACCAAAGACCAAATTCCATACCCAAACTCGTCACGTGGTCCACTAGTGCTCCAAGTCCGTTTGGATAGACATCCTCGGATGGCCACCAATCGCCAAGACCCGCTTTGTCGCCGCGCCGTGCACCGAACCACCCATCATCCAGAATGTAACGTTCAGCACCGACCTCAGCAGCTATTTCCGCCAGCTCAAGCAATGTCTCTGGATTATGATCAAAATAGACCGCTTCCCATGTATTATAGTGGATCGGGCGCGGTTTCCGATCGATCCGGCCGTCGAGAACATTCTCGGACGCGTGGCGATGGAACTTTCGCGACAAGGCGCTGAAGCCAGTACTGCTAAATCCAGCATGGAGGCACGGCGTACGATAAATCTCTCCTGGCGAGAGAGACACTTCTCCAGGGAAAAAATACTCGCCCATTTGAACAAAAGCGCGGCCATCGTTCAACCGATCCACACGGACGCGATTGTTACCGCTCCATCCGAGGTGAAACGCAAAACACGGCCCGTTTTGCTCCGTTGTCTCATCTGCGCCGACCACGAGGCCTGGGAAATTGTCATGACTTGTCCGACCCGATTTGTTTTCACGAACGTAGGCCCCTTGGAAGGAAGGTATTTCTTCCATTTGAAATTCTCCCGCCCACCGACCGGTGAAACCGAAAAGACGGGTCGTTCGCGGATCAAGTGGCAAACACGCGGGTGCGCACCAATCAATCGCCAGCTCCGCATCGCCGAGATTAGTAATCTCTGTCTGGCAGGTCAGGAGCGTGCTTACGGGGTCAACACAAACTTTGTGCGTTGCCCGGATGCTGGCAGCGTCATCGTCACAGACGATTTCGAGCGAGGAACAATCAGCCTCGCGAACCTCTTTGACTCGAAACTGACTGGCCCATGCGGTGCCATTTCGGTGGGCCAGGAATCCGGACAGTC
>CAYGUD010000002.1:8145-32752 GCA_964352865.1 uncultured Hyphomonas sp. | reverse complement strand
GTATTGATGGCCGCAGCCTCGGCACGATCTTGCGCGAAGAGATTGTGGGCCCGGCAGAAATTGATTTCCAGATCGGCACGCCGGAAGCAGATCATTCGCGCATTGCAGAAATTATGCGGCCTCGAGCATTGCCAGATCTGGGCGAGCTGAACGAGGCCACTAAAATCGCCTTCCTGAAAAAGTGGTCGGCGCCGGACCGAGGCGGCGCAATCTGGCGCGAGATCGAGATCCCATCGGCAAACGGCATCGGAACCGCTAAAGCCGTGGCCCAGCTTTATGGAATCTATGCGCATGGCGGTCTGCTGAAGGGCAAACGTATCATTTCAGAGGCCGCGTTCGACGCCCTGACGCAGAGCCGGGTCAAGGGCCAAGATCTTATCCTGCCTTATATAACCGAGTTCGCTGCTGGCGTGATGCGCAATAATCTCGGCCTTTATGGTCCAAATCCGGACACGCTTTGTCATTCTGGATGGGGCGGCTCTCTGGCGCTCGGCGATCCGGATCGGCAATTATGCGCCGCTTATGTCATGAATCGACAATCCAACAGTTTGCAGGCCGATCCCCGGGCGACCCAGCTCGTACAGGCAATCTACGGCTGTTTGTGAGGGCTGCTTCGGTTTGAGACGGCTTTTTCCGCGAAAACTGGCACGGCGATTGCGACGTCTGAATCGAGTTTGGAAACTCATTTCTCTTTGATTTGCTTACCTTGAACCCGGCCGCTGTGCCGGGTTTTCTTTTATCGCAAAGAACTGGCGGCGCGGGCCAGGCGCCGGGCTTTGGCATCGCCCATCAAACTGTCCGATGTGAAAATGATCAAGGCGCTCCAGATAAACCCGAACGCGATTGCATGGGTCAGGCCAAACGCTTCCCCAAAAACAAAGATAGAAATCAGAAATTGTATCGTCGGCCCGATATATTGCATCATGCCCATCGTTGACAGGCGCAGCCGCTTGGCCGCAAGCGCAAACAAAATGAGCGGCGTGGCGGTGATCGGTCCTGCCGCAAGCAGCAACGGAATGTCCCATCCGCCGTCACCGAACAAGCGCCCATCCGGCTGACCCACGAACCAACCCAACCAGATCATTGCCAGCGGCGCCAGCAGCGCGGCCTCGACAACAAACCCGGCGCGGCTGTCGACTTGCACCTGTTTGCGGATCACCGAGTAGAAGGCAAAGGTGAAACAGAGCACCAACGCCACCCAGGGCAAATAGCCAAGCGCGACGGTCATCACTGCCACGCCGATCCCGGCGATTCCCACCGCGAGCCATTGCGCCGGACGTAAGCGTTCTGAAAAGAACACAGCACCGATCAGCACATTGACCAGCGGGTTGATATAATAGCCGAGGCTGGCCTCCATCACGCGCTCTTGCGAGACCGCCCAGATATAGATCAGCCAGTTTATCCCGATAAGCAGGGCTGAAACCGATAGCCACAAGACATGTTTACGCGTCAAAGCGGCGCGCAAGTCTTTCCAGTTTCGAGCAATGACAATCAGGATCAGGCCGGTTGGCACGCTCCAGATAATCCGGTGCGCGAGCATTTCAGACGGCTGGATGTGGTCAAGCGCCCGAAAATAGAGCGGCAATCCGCCCCAGATTGTATAACAACCAAGGCAGCATAAAAATCCAAGACGCAAGGCAGGGCTCATGGCAGCTGCCTACGCCGATTAGATCGCGATAGCTACCCGATACTTGCCGTGTTTGGTCCGGGGGCCGCTTGGCGCCCTCGCCTGGGGATCAGGGGTACAGTACCATTTATCGGTTTTCGAGTGGTGCGAAATCTCACCCTCTATGCAACGTCATGAACGAGGCAAAAAAATCAAGCCCGGCACCTTCTCGGTACCGGACTTGTCATAACGTTATCGGCCGTTGCGCGCGTCGCTCGGCTTACAGATCGCCGCCGCCCCAAAGAACAGAATAGGCTTCGCAGTGAACCAGGACGCTGGAATAGTCAGCCAGGTTTACACCTGCCGGGACTTCGTATTCCTGCGCGCCTTTGGTGGCTTTCAACGCGCCAATATTCAACGCACCGATAATCGCGGTTTTGCCAGTCACATCGGAAACAGTCTTTGGCGACAGGAAGATTTTCAGATCCGGGCCATTGGCGGCGCGAAAGTCATCGCCAAACACTATGAACGTTTTGTCGCCGCGCTGCACCACTTCCCAGGCGCCTTTGAGTTTCTTTTTCTTTTTGATGAACGTGCCTGATGGGAGCTCAGCCGAGACCGTAACAGCAGCGGTCGAGCTTTCAGCAAACGCGGCTGGCGCAACAGTCGCCATTCCGGAAAGGCTGACAGCCAGGGCGAGAGCGAGCGGGGAAAATCGGATCATGTGAAGCTCCTGGAGCAATTGGGATTGGGGCCGTTAGTGGCTTGAACGCTATTTAGGCGCGACGCTGCGCACACACCAATCACCCCTGATCACAGACCTGTGCGCGGCTCGTGTACGCAGCGGTTTGGGCCGGGTGGTTGACTTGTGGCCTGAATTTGCGGCTTGATCAGCCGATGTGCCATCCGGCAGAGTTTCTACATCCACACGCAAGGATTTCGACATGATCCACGACCCCCATGGCTGTGCCTGTTGTCACGCCAATCTCGGCGCCTTGTTTGGCTTCGATCCGGAAGATGTCCTGACCGCCGAAATCTCGGTCTTACCGCTGGCCCGCAGAGCCGGTGGGGGTGCCGTATCGGCTGGCGCGGCCCATGCCCAAACCGCTTGCGGGGCACAAACCCTCACTATCCAACCAATCCTCCCGGACGCCGATATCAAAACCCGGATCTATTCTGGCGGAACAATCATGACCGTCGATGCGGCCTTTTCAAAACCGGAGGCGATCGCCATTCGCGGTGAGATGATTGTTGCCGTAGGCAGCATGGATCATGTCCAACAAGTGGCCGGCGACGACGCCGAGCTGATAGATCTTGAACGCCGAACCATAATGCCCGGCTTGATTGATCCGCATACGCATATATTGATGGGCGCGCTGATGGATCAGGCGATGCACTATGTCGGAACATCACGCTTCTCGACGACGCGCCAGGTGTTGGATCATATTCAAGAGCTCGATGACCAGCAGCCGAAGGAAGACTGGATTGTCTGCCGCAATTATTATCCAATGCTGCAACCTTTCGAGATGTCGATGGGATTTGCGACACTGGATAGGATTTCCGAAACGCGGCCCATCTTCGTGCTCAATGCTTCAGGTCATATCGGCTATGCCAATCGCGCCGCATTTGCTGCAGCGGGGGTCACAGAAGCCGTCGAAAATCCGGAAGGCGGTGAATTTGTCCGCGATGCCGGCGGCAAACTGACGGGTGAAATTCGCAACCAGATGGCGTTCTCGCAAGTGCTGCGTGCACGCCCGGGCGGCGCTGGGTCTGCCCCAGCAGAAGCGGTACTCGCGACTTGCGAACGCTTCGCCTCCCTTGGCCTGACAACTGTCACAGAGCTGGGACTGGGCGGGTTGCTACGCGGCGCAGGCGACTGGAACATTCTTCAGCAAGTCGGCGCCACCGGCAGGCTGACCCAGCGCATTCGGGCTTATCCGCTCTATGCCTTTGACGAGGCCTGGGATGAGGCGGGAACACAGCCTGGAGACGGTGACGCGCTTGTCCGGATTAGCGGCTATAAACTGATCGCCGATGGCTCAAACCAAGGCTTTACAGGCTTGCAGCGCGAGCCCTATCACACCGTCGACTCGACCGGCATCGCGTATATGACGCCGGAGCAATTGACAGACATGATCCGCAAACGCGCATCGCAGGGCTGGCAGATTGCAGTGCATGGGAATGGCGACAAAGCCATCGACAATATTCTCGATGCGATTGATCAAGTCGCGTCAGAGGGCCTTGATGTCAAAGCCAATCGCATTCGGATTGAACATTGCTCCATTCTGCATGACGAACAAATCGCCAGGATGAAACAACACGGCGTCACCGCCAGCTTCCTGATTGGACACGTGCATTACTGGGGCGTCGCGATGCGCGATGAGATATTTGGGCCTGAAAAGTCTAAGCTGCTCGACCGATGCGCAAGCCTCGAAGCGCAGGGAGTCGATTACACAATCCACTCGGACTTCTTCGTAACGGATCCAGATCCGCTGCACATGATCGAAATGGCCGTGACACGCAAAAGCTGGAAAGAACCAGACTTTGCGCTTGCGCCTGAAGAATGCGCCAGCCGCGAGAACGCCATCCGCGCGATGACCTCGACAGCCGCCTGGCAAATCGGATCAGAGCACGAGATTGGCAGTCTAGAGGCTGGAAAATTCGCTGACTTCGTCATTCTCGACCGCGACCCGTCATCGGTCCCAGCGGACGAGATCAAGACAATCAAAGTGCTCGAAACCTGGATGGGCGGCACGCAAACCTATCAAGCGAGCGCGGCCTGAACCTGTCATTGAACTCGATCCGCCGCGCGGTCTAGAAACTCAAGCTTTCTATGCGTGACTATTTGATCCCGTAATAATCGCGAAACTCCTGCATGCCGATTACTGCATTCGCGTCAACTTTCTGAACCGTTTCGCGCGTTTTGAGCCGAGCAATCAACGCCTCGGCGTGCGGCATCTCAGCGGCGAGATCCCAGTCCAGGACAGTGCGCGCGACATTTGCAGCCATGGGGAATGAAAACAGGAAGACGATATCGGCAAGAGTCAGCGCGTCGCCATACAGGAATGGATCAAAATTCCCGCGCCGCTGCAGAGCTTTCGCGCCGCGTTCCATCACAATGCGGACTTCTTCCTTGGTTTGCTCGGAGACTGGCCCGGAGCCAAAGAATGCCTCGCCATAGCACCGCCGCGCCGGCAGCTCGAGATAAAGTTCTGAATATTTAATCAGCTCACGCACCCGGGCCCGATCATACGGATCGGCCGGATAAAGCGCCGCACCCGTTTGCGTCTCTTCGATGTAATCGAGGATGATATTGGTTTCGCTGATAAAGCCGTGTTCAGTTTCGAGAAACGGCACTTTGCCCATCGGGCTCTTGGCCAGCATCTCTTCGTCCTGGCTGGTATAGACGCGGACATCCTCATGCGGGACGCCTTTCTCAAGCAGCGCCAAAGACACCATGTTGCAATAATTCGAGGCCGGGAAACCATGCAGTTTGATCATAATCAGGTCTTTCTCTGGGTCAGTTTGAGTTTGAACCGCGTCGTCAAAGGCGCAGCCGCAGCAATAGCTTCACCTTACACGTTTGCTCAACGGTCGCGATAGACTGAAGAGAGACCTATCTTCGCGTCATGCGAAGCAGTGCCGACCCAACGCTCCCTGGCGCGGCCCTTTGTTTCACATTTAGTGAGACCACTCCGGAGAATGATTTGGTGCCCAGAAGAGGACTCGAACCTCCACGTCCAAAAGGACACTACGACCTGAACGTAGCGCGTCTACCAATTCCGCCATCTGGGCACGAAATGGAATGGCGCGTATAGCGGGGAAATCGCGCCAGCGTCAACGGCCAATGTAAGCCCCTTGGGAGGATTGATGCTGGCGCGCTCCCACTATGTCAGAATTAGCCAGTGCGGGTAAAACCGCTCGGCTGCATCATCGCATAAAGTTGATCTTTGAGCATGGTTCGCTCACGCCGGAACGACAATTCAGTGCTGTCGGCAACGGGTTCGATACGCTCTTCCATTCGATGTATGGCGCGATTCACTTCGTGATATCGCTCCGCCAGCTTGGCAAAATGAGGGCTGGTGCGTTTGAGTTCGCTAATCCGGTCTTTTTCTGCCGGAAAATCATCAGCAAGTTCATGCGGTGTGTGACTCATACCAAAACGGCTCCTCTGGTTTCCTGACCACCAGAGAAGCCGAAAATTAAGGCTCTGCCACTTAGGACAATTGCTTATACCGCAGCGTTATTCAGGATCCCCCTGACGAAGAATAGTCCGCTTGCCCGCATGGTTCGGCGCCGAGATCACGCCTTCTTCTTCAAGTCGTTCAATCAGCGTCGCGGCTTTATTGTAGCCGACTTTCAGACGGCGCTGCAGATAGCTGGTCGAGGCGCGCTTATCGCGCAGAATGACCGCCATGGCCTGTGCGTAAAGATCTTCATCCTTGTCGCCCGTCGACGTGCCGAGCATGGCATCCATGATCGCACTGCCCGTGCCGCCTTCTTCAGGCTCTTCCAGAACTTCGGGATTATAGTCCGGCTCACCGCCATTCTCGCGCAGCCAGTCGACGACTGCTTGAACTTCTTCGTCAGAGACGAATGGACCATGGCAGCGCTGCGTTCGCACACCGGCAGCCTGATAGAGGAGGTCCCCCATGCCGAGCAATTGTTCAGCGCCCTGCTCTCCCAAAATAGTGCGCGAGTCGATTTTCGTCGTCACCATATAAGAAATACGAGTTGGGAAGTTGGCTTTGATTGTTCCGGTGATAACGTCGACAGACGGACGCTGGGTTGCCGTGATCAAGTGAATGCCGGCCGCCCGTGCCATTTGCGCGAGGCGCTGTACGCAGCCTTCAATCTCTTTGCCAGCGACCATCATCAGGTCCGCCATCTCATCGATAACGATGACCAGATTAGGAATATGGTCCAGCGGCAGGATCTCGGTTTCATATTGCGGCTTGCCGCGATCATCAAAGCCGGTCTGAACCTTGCGGGTCATATGATCGCCGCGCTTGCGGAATTCAGCCGCCTTCTTGTTAAAGCCCGCCAGATTACGAACACCCGCTTTAGACATTAACTCATAGCGCATTTCCATTTCGC
Source organism: uncultured Hyphomonas sp. (assembly GCA_964352865.1). Classification (GTDB taxonomy): domain Bacteria; phylum Pseudomonadota; class Alphaproteobacteria; order Caulobacterales; family Hyphomonadaceae; genus Henriciella. The sequence continues at coordinate 26,049 of CAYGUD010000002.1, read as the reverse complement.
GCACGGCCCATTGCAGGGCGAGGACGGCCTTTTTCGGGTCGGTGACAACCGGCGACAAAAGGTGCGGGATGCCTTCATAAATGCTGAGCTCGAGCATTTTGGGATCGATGAAGATGAACCGGCATTCTTCGGGCGGTAATTTGTAGATCAGCGACAGGATCATCGCATTGACGCCAACTGACTTACCAGAGCCGGTTGTCCCGGCGATCAGCAAGTGGGGCATCTTGGCAAGCTCGACGACTGTCGGAGCACCGCCAATATCTTCACCGAGTGCCATAGGCAGGGTTGCTTTGGATTTAGTGTAAATCTCATGATCCAGTAGCGAGCGCAGATAGACCGTCTGACGCTCATCATTCGGCAGCTCGATACCAATCGCATTCTTGCCGGGCACAACAGCGATCCGGCACGAAATCGCACTCATTGAACGCGCGACATCGTCGGCCAACGAGATAACGCGGGAAGATTTTACACCGGCAGCAGGTTCAAGTTCAAACAAGGTAACGACTGGACCTGGGCGCACTTCGCGGATGCGGCCGCGAACGCCGAACTCGCGCAGCACTTCCGCCAGGCGATTAGCTTTGACCAGAAGCGCGTCCTCGTCGATTTCATTGCGCTGTGCCGGAGGGATTTGCAACAAGTCGATAGGGGGCACTTTGCGCCCGCGCGTTTTGCGGTTGCGCTTAACTTGCGGTTTCGGAACGGTGGCCGAGCGCGGCGCGGTGACCGTAACGGACTTGGGCTTAGCCGCCGCAGGTGCAGGCTCGTCTTCATACACCGCGTCTTCAATCTCGTGGTCGACATGCGCGTTGCGGTCGATTTTCGGTGTGTCGCTGCGCTTGATCTCTGCATGATCATATTCGGCGCGCGCGTCGCCAATGGCGTTTCGGCGCGATTTGAAACGGCCGAAAAGACCGCCGGCACGGCGTGCCGCGCGTGCACTGGACTTCGAGGCAGCGGCTTGCAGAAGGCGAGCATCCCCGCGCCGGAATCCTAGCGCGGCAAAGGCGCATAGCAAAGCCAGCGCGCCAGCGACGAAACCAGAAAGCACATCCGGCATTGGCAGCAACAGGGCCTTGAACGGCATCGCGGCAAGATCATGCAAACCATCACCCACCATGCCGCCTAAACCAGCCCGCAACGGCCACGATGTCGGCACGGGCCAGGCGGCGAAACAAGCGGCGGACAAAGGCACGAACAGGAAACCAAGCAACCAGCGGCGAACTTTCGGAGCCCCGATCAACACCGCCCGCATGGCGCCGCCAATCATCAAAGCAAGCCCCGCGACCCAGGCTGACCAGCCGAGCAATTGCCGCATCACGTCGGCAAATACCGCGCCGCCTGACCCAAACAGGTTTTCAACGCTGCGACTGGTCGCGGCATTCCAGCTCGGGTCGAGCGGGTCATAGCTGCCGACACTGCCACAAATAAACACCCCCAGCGCAAACGCGCAGGTGCCTGAAATAATGCGCCACACCGGATCCGAGACTTCTCGGATATGGGCCGCTTCTGCGATCGTATTCGCCATAATCTACACTCCGGTTTGAGACGGACGTTCTGAACCAAGAATGAAATTACAAGCGCGGCCTTAAAACGGCGCTAACAGCCATGAAATTGTCAAAAAAACCCCCGGAGCGAATGCGCCGGGGGTTAAGTCGGGAGGAAACGCTTCCGAATAATGGAAGCGCAGTGATCGCCAGCGCCGGAATGACCCGGCGCTGGCAAACTGATTTAGGCAGCAAACTCCGGATAGGCTTCGACACCTGCATCTGCGCGGTCGAGGCCGAGAAGCTCATCTTCTTCGCTGACGCGGACACCGACCGTTAGCTTGAGCAACATCCACACGGCAGCAGACAGACCTGAAACAACGATCCCGGTCAGAGCAATGCCAACAAGCTGCCCCACATAGCTGACCCCAATCGCGCCTTCGGCGTCTGCAGCTGGTGGCAAGATGACATTTCCATAAGAGGCCGCAACAATAATTGTGCCCCAGATACCGCACACCAGGTGAGCCGGGATCGCCCCAACGACATCGTCAATCTTCAGTTTGTCGAGCAGAGGGACTGTCAGGACGACCAACACACCTCCGACTGCGCCGATCAGGACAGCAGCACCCATACTTGGAGCAAGCGGCTCGGCCGTGATCGAAACCAGGCCGCCAATCGCACCGTTGAACGCCATGGTTGGGTCAACTTTGCCTTTGTAAAGGACAGACGTCATGATCATTGCTGCCAAGACACCGCCCACGGCTGCCATATTGGTATTGGCGAAAATTTTGGCGACAGCGTTGATGTCGTCAAATGTTCCCGCCGCAAGTTGCGATGCACCGTTAAAGCCGAACCAACCAAACCACAGAATAAATGTACCGAGCGCCGCCAGAGGAATGTTTGACCCCGGCATCGGGTTCACACGGTCACCAAAGTATTTTCCGGCCCGCGGTCCGATGATGATAGCGCCCATCAAAGCGGCCCAGCCACCGGTTGAGTGAACCAAAGTTGATCCAGCGAAATCGGAGAAGCCCCATTCGCTATCGAGATAGCCGCCGCCCCATTCCCAGGACGCAACGATTGGATAGATGAAAGCCGTCAGAACAGCGACAAATGCCAGGAACGACCAGAGTTTCACACGCTCAGCCACGGTGCCTGAGACAATTGACGCAGCCGTCGCAACGAAGACCATTTGGAAAAACCAATCAGAACTCGCGGCATAGCCAGTATCGAGGCTTTCTTCGCCCGCCCAAAAGAAGCTTGGAAGACCCAACAAACCACCAAGAACTGTGGTGCTTGGGTAAGCCATACTGTAACCAACAACCCAGAACATCAGACCTGCAACCGAAAACAGGGCGACATTCTTCAATGATTGCATCGAAGCATTCTTCGATCGCACCAGACCCGCCTCAAGGCAGAGAAATCCCGCTGCCATAAACATGACGATCAAGCCGCCGATCAAGAACAGGTAACTGCTATCAACATAAGCACTGACAGCGCTCGCGTCTTGTGCATGTGCGGTAAGGCCGGTCATGCCGAAAATCGGCAAAATCAGCGCCCTCCGCATTGCCGTTTTAATCCATAAACTCATTGTCGGTATCTCCCGCAGCTCTGACTAGTTAACAGGGGACACCAAAGCGTCTGCCTAATTTTCTTCCATACATAACAGACCGTCCGCCTGCTCAAACCGCCACCGTGACCAAAAATCGCGCAGACTGCGACCCAAACGCCCGTTTGTCTGTCAGGCATGGACCGAATTCGCCCAAGCCCATACATGGGTTTCATGTCTGATCATCTCTTTGACATCGCAATTGTCGGCGCGGGTCCAACGGGTGCGGCTCTGGCTGTTGGCCTGGCTCAATTGGGGCTTGAGGTCGCCGTGATTGATGCCCGCGACCCAAGTGCGCCGCCGCCCGCTGATGGACGCAACTTCGCGATCGTTACCGGAAGTTGGCGCTTGTTACGGTCGATTGGCGTCACCGAAGCGTTAGCCGATTCTTGCCAGGCTCTGAATGGCCTGGAAGCAACTGATGGTGGCACGCATTATTTCGGGCAGCCATCGGTTCTGTTTACAAATTCAGATCTGGATAGCGCCGATCCGGATGAACCGCTCGGTCAAATGGTCATGGCTGACCCTTTGCAAGGCGCGTTGGACGCGGCGCTCGCTGATAATGACAAGATCACCTGGTTTGCGCCCGCCCGGTTTGAACAGCTGGAACAAGATGGCGGAACCGTCACGCTGTCACTTGAGGGCGGGCAAAGCATCCGCACCCGGCTCCTGGTTGGCGCGGACGGCATGCGGTCGCCCGTGCGAAACGCGCTCGGGATCAAAACCGAAGGCCGCGACTATAATAAGTCCGTCTTCACAGCTAATGTGCACCTGTCGAAACCACATCACGGCATCGCTCGACAATTGTTCACGCCAGAAGGCCCATTTGCGACCCTGCCATTAAAAGGCGATCGCGCTAATCTTGCCTGGTATATGCAGCGCGGCGCCGCCGAAGCGCTTGCCGCTATGTCAAAAGCCGACGCTGAGGCGGAGCTGAACGCGCGGTTTGCCGAATTCGCCGGGACAATGAGTATCGAAGGCCGCGCCGGATCTTATCCCTTGATTTTGCAACTCGCCACCGAGATTACATCCGGGCGAGTGGCGCTGATTGGCGATGCCGCCCGACGGGTGAACCCGCTTGCCGGGCAAGGCTTGAACCAGGGCTTCCGGGATGTTGCGGCCCTGCTGGAAATTGCCGCAGAGACGATGCACCTGGGCGGAGAAATTGGCAGCCCTCTCATGCTCGAAGCTTTTAGTCAGGCCCGGCGCTTTGACGGCACCGGCACAGCGCTGGCTCTGGACGCAATTGATCGCCTATTCTCGAATGACTCTTTGCTGACAAAACCTTTGCGGACGCTCGGCATGCTGGCGACGTCCAAAATCTCGCCCTTGCGGCGGTTTCTGGCTCAGAAAGCTAGTGCGACCGAAACGGGTGTCGCTGGTCCGATGGCGGACTGGTAGGCTGCTCCAGCCAGAGCACCCCTGAATTATACAAATAGAGAAAGGCGTCCGTAGACTCTTTCGCGGCGCGGCCAGCAAGCTCACCCGCCATGCGCCGATTGGAAATGCGTTGCAGACAGGCAAAGCCGACAAGCGGAATGCAGGTCCACCACGCGACAAAGAAGGCGGCCAGAACGCCGCAAATCAACATCACATCAGACGCAAGGTCGAGCAACCAGATACGATTAGCGTAATGGGCGCCCAGCTTTCGCATGACGTCTAACCTGCCATGCAGATAATCAGCATCGAGGGCCCATGTTTGATCTGGAGTCGCGACGACGCGGACGGTCGTTCGCCCGTCATCACCTGGCATCTCAGATCGCGCTTTTGCTGACATTCTACTCTCCGAATGCTTGGAAAGTAGCGCGAATGACTTAACGAAACCTATCCTCAGAGCTTCATGAACTCGCTTTAATGGACAAAGCGTGCAACCCTGCGTCGAACTCGTCCTTGAGGGCATCCATGATTGCGCGCTGCATCGCCACGCGGGAAAATCCCTCGAAGGCCGAAGACACAATTTTCACAGTATAATGCGTTTCACCCTCTGGTTGCGCACCCGCATGACCCGCATGTTTATGGCTGTCATCGATGACTTCCAGCACGCTCGGTGCGAAGGATTTCGATAAACTGTGATGAATTCGCTCTGATCTGATCATTAGTTCTGGTCTCTTTAACCCGAAGCACTTATGTTGCGTCGCCTATGGCTGACAAAGATTACAAATATCGCCCCAAGTTCACTGATATAAGAGTGAAGCCACCGGCTGACGAGACCTCGCGTGAAAAAGCCACCAAGTCGCGGGTGTGCGAACACCCGAGTTGCGATCTGGCAGGTGAACACCCTGCCCCGCAACAATTTGGCGACGGCAAACACTGGTTCTGCAAGCGCCACGCGGCAGAGTATAATAAGAGCTTCAATTTCTTCGACACGATGACCGAAGAACAGTTGAAAGCGTTTAACGAGAATGCGCGCTACGGGTTCAAAACCACCTGGAAGTTCGGCGCCGGTCCGATGGGCGGCGACAAATCGGCCAAATCAGGTGATCCGAAAACCTGGCGCGGCGCTGAATTCTTCGAGAATGCTGCTGAAGCCCGCGCCGAGCGCCGGGCCAATCGCGGCGCCACGGGAGTCGCAAAACGCGCACTTGAGGAACTCGATCTGGACGCCAAAGCCAAGCCACCGGAAATTCGCGCACGCTATGCTGAATATGTTCGCTTATTCCACCCGGATTCGAATAGTGGCGACCGGTCATCAGAAGAGAAACTGGCCAAGGTCATTCGTGCCGGAAAGACATTGAAAGCGGCAGGCCTGATGAAGGACTGACCTCCTGCCTTGCCGAAATTCAAAATCCAGAGCACGTTCAACGCATGACAGAGGTCCCTAAGCTCTCTTATGCAGACTATTTCGACCATCCGCTGAAACGTGGTATGGTACGCACGATTGAGCGACTTTCGGGTCAGCCCTATTTACAAAAACTCTACGAGACGTATCGCGCTGATCTCGGGCATGAGCCTTTTTTTGCGGCAGCGATCAAATTGCTCAATCTCGATGTTGAGTTCAACTCGATGCGGCTGGCCGAGATTCCCGCCACTGGACCGTTAGTGATTGTCGCGAACCATCCGTTTGGGGTTCTGGATGGATTGCTGATCTCGTGGCTGGTTTCATTGCGGCGAACAGACTTCAAAGTCCTGACCAATGCGGTTCTGGACGGCGCCCCGGAAGCGCGCGAATGGCTCCTGCCGATTGACTTTGCCAATACGAAAGAGGCCCGGGCAATAAATATTGCGACGCGCGCCGAGAGCCTTGCGCGCCTCAAAAATGGCGAGTGTATTATTGTTTTCCCGGCCGGCGGCGTCTCGACCTCGCCAACCCCGTTCAGCCGATCTGCCGTCGACGATACGTGGAAACCGTTTACAGCAAAACTGATCCATCGCAGCAGCGCGTACGTCACACCGATTTTCTTTGAAGGTCAGAATTCGCGTCTGTTCCAATGGGCCAGTCACATGTCCCTCGAGCTGCGTCTCGCCTTGATTTTCCGGGAAGTAAAACGCCGCATCGGCACAGCTGTGCCGGTGCATATTGGTGAGACGCTGACCCCCGAAATTCTGGCAGCAGCAGGTAAGCGCCAGGAGCTGATGAATTTCTTACGTGATCAGACCTACCAAATGGCACCGTCACGGCAGCAGGCCTCAATCGCCAGAGCACACAAACGCTTCCAGGACTCCAAGCCAGCGATCTTTCACTGACCTAAGGTATATAGACGGTGTAAATCACTTCAGCCTCGACATCGAACGTGCCGTCGCTGAGATCGATGTTTCCCGTATTCCAGCGATAATCGAGATCAAACCGCACAGACTGATCTGTGATTGTACCAATATTGGCCGCAGTCCGACGATCACCGCGGAAAATATCGCGGCCGCCCGTGAGCGTCGAAAGGCGGCGATATCCGCCCCATTGCACACCAGACCGGTTCGTATTGCCTGTATGGGGGATCTGCGCCGCTGCGCCGAAAGACAGGCCATCATCATTACCTGACTCGCTCATACGCATGCGCAACCGGATCAGGTTCAAGTCCGCCGGATCGCCAACAGATGAGGCAATCACGTCAATATTGAAGGCAGTGTTCGAGGCAACATAGAAGCTGCTCAGGATATCACTGCGAATGGTCCGTACATCGGTGTCAGGTCCGATGCGGAATGCATTGAGCGTGTCAGCAGACGAGGTAAACCGGTCTCCCTGGCGCGTCGTTTGGTTGCCGCTGCCGGGGATATTCTGGATCCGCAGCGTCGCGCCCGCCCCGTCGGCAAAAGTCTCGTCCAGGGCATCGAGTGACCCGGTGACGACTGTATGAATGTCGGTGCCAATCAAATCTGTGCTGGTACTGGTGCCGTGATTGCCAACAACAAAATCCGAGGCGATCGGTGATGTGCCCGTCGCGTCTGCCGCCCAGACAATCGCGACGCCGTCGACATTGAAATGTGGGCGATCAATCGTGTCCGTTGCTGCCGGTTGCACCATGCACAAGCCGACGCCGAAACAAGCCGCGCTGATCCGCATCCACGCTGGCCTTTGCAGTATATTTTGGTCCCTCATGCCGAGACGTTTACCAAAACTCTGTTCCGATACAGATAAATCAATAGATCGAATTTTGTTGAATCCGAGGGGTTTGGCCATTCAGGGCCTTGCTTTTTTTGGTCAATCGCCGTCATTGGCGCGGGTCCTGATCTAGGAGTTTCTAAACATGGCAGGTGTAGTGGTTGTCGGCGCTCAGTGGGGCGATGAAGGCAAAGGTAAGATTGTCGATTGGTTGTCGCACCGTGCGGACGTTGTTGCGCGCTTCCAGGGCGGTCATAATGCCGGGCATACTTTGGTCATTGATGGCACGACATATAAGCTGAACTTATTGCCGTCTGGTGTCGTCCGCGGCGGCAAGCTGTCCGTCATCGGCAATGGCGTCGTCGTCGACCCGTGGCAATTACTGTCCGAGCTTAAGAATATGGCCAAGGCAGGTATCAATCTGACGCCTGATGATCTCTTGCTGGCTGAAACCGCGTGCCTGATCTTGCCGTGGCACTGCGACCTGGATGCCGCTCGCGAAAGCGCCGCCAGCGCCAAAGCCAAGATCGGCACCACGAAACGAGGCATTGGACCGGCCTATGAAGATAAAGTTGGCCGCCGCGCTATTCGCGTTGCCGACCTTGCAGATGAAGCCGCGCTTGATCAGAAACTCGAACGGCTGATCGCACATCACGCGCCGCTGCGCACTGGATTAGGTCTCGATGCGCCTGATGCGCAGGCCTTGAAGGCGCAATTGCTGGAAATCGCCCCAAAAGTCCTGGCCTTTGCAGGTCCGGCCTGGAAAGTCCTTGGCGACAGCCAGAAGGCTGGCCAACGAATCCTGTTTGAAGGGGCTCAAGGCGTCATGCTGGATGTTGATCACGGCACGTATCCATTCGTCACATCATCAAATGTGGTTGCCGGTCAGGCCTCAGCCGGCACCGGCCTCGGGCCGCGCGCTGTCAGTTATGTACTTGGCCTCGCGAAAGCTTACACGACACGTGTCGGCACCGGCCCGTTCCCAACCGAGCTGTTCGACGAAGTCGGCCAGGGGCTGGGCGAGCGCGGGCATGAATTCGGCACTGTCACAGGTCGCGCCCGTCGCTGCGGCTGGTTTGATGCGGTTATGGTGCGCCAGGCCTGCGCGGTATCTGGCGTTGATGGCCTGGCTTTGACCAAGCTTGATGTGCTGGACGGCATGCAAGAGATTAAAGTCTGCACCGGCTACCGTCTGGGTGACCAGCTGCTCGATTACCTGCCGGCCACGGCCGCCGCGCAAGACGCCGTCGAACCGATTTACGAATCGATGCCGGGTTGGAGCGATTCAACTCGGGGGGCACGCTCGTGGAACGATCTTCCGGCCGAAGCGGTGAAATATGTCCGCCGCCTCGAGGAACTTGTCGGTAAGCCTTGCGCTCTGGTCTCGACCTCGCCAGAACGCGAAGACGTCATCCTGATGCGCGACCCGTTCGAGCAGCTTTAAGACGCGAACCTGATCTAGAAGTTTGGCATCTGGCCGGTGGCCGCCCATGGCATACCCACGGCCAGAATAATGCTTATCAGCAGGCCGAGCAGCGCACGACCGGCATCAGAGCTGGCATCCATCAACGCGTCACCGCGTTTTCTCAAAGCCGTGACGAATGAGATCGCCATTTCGCGGCCCGCCAACAGACCGAGGAAAACCCAGGTCGTGCTCATCGGGACGTCGTTCAATTCCTTGAAATAGTAGAGAACGATCGCGTAAATCAGATCGACAATGGTTGCGGCGCGAATGTCAGTTGTGTGCGTTTTTGACAAGACGATTTTCTGAATCTCGCCGCCGCGAACTTTGAATATATAGGCCATCATGACGGTCATCACGATCGCGCCAAATATGATCAATTCTGGTGCAAACACCATGGCCGTGACATTGCCGTCTGCATCCAGGACAGGTTCGCGCGGCAGGAAAACAAAGATATTGGCAAAGTCCTGCAGCAGCCAGGTCCACCAGAGAAAGCCTGTGGTCGCCCATTGGAAGATCGTCCACATCGGGCTTAAACGTTCGTCACTGTCGCGCGTGCGACCGACCCAGTTTTCCCACAATCTGGAAATCAATAACCAAACAACCGCGCCCGCAGCAAAAGCAACCACGTACCCGGTCAGCGACTTGATCAGCATTTTGGTCATGACGCCATCCGTGGCGGCGCCGCCGGACAAGGCGAAGACCGTCAAGACCAGGAAAGTGGTCGACACGGGAATCCCAAATCGCGTCAGGAATAACAGAACCAAAGGCGGCAAGGCATGCCACCATTCAATTCCGTTCTCGGGGTATGGAATCTTGTTCAGCTTGCCATCTGCGATGTCACCGCCGCCCAAGTAGAGTTGAAACATCAAGGCGCCAACCATGATCCCGGCTGCGAACAACCACAGCACCCACCAGGGTCGATGCGAGTTCGACGCGAGGAAAGTACCCAATGTCTGGATCGAGTCGTTGGCAATCACCGCATAAGCCGCGAATAGAAAACCGGTAATTGCGAAAATGATCGCGAGCGTATCATACCCAGCAAGAGTCATAGAAGCACCCTGTCAAATCCCCGGCATAGGCCCGTTCGCAGCTCGCTAGATGAATCGTATTCCCAGATCAACGACATTTCTGCAATGTCGCAAAAACTTCACGCACTAAAAAAAGCGCTTCCGCGTCTGTATCCATTGGGTTTTGGGTCGCTCTCCAGGCCAGTCTTTGCGTCACTATTGTGCGACCCAGCCGCCATCCATGCTCAAGATCGCACCATTGATCGAATCAGCCCCCGGCGAGCAGAGAAACACTGAGAACGCGCCGATTTGCTCTGAAGTTACAAACTCTTTGGTGGGCTGCGCTGCCAGCAGCACATCGCGTTTGACCTCTTCCTCCGTCATGCCGCGGGCTTTCGCAGTATCCGCAACCTGACCTTCCACGAGCGGTGTGTAGACATAGCCCGGGCAAATCGCATTGCAGCGCACGCCATGTTCAGCGCCTTCCAGCGCGATGACTTTGGTCAGGCCGGCAATGCCGTGCTTGGCGGCGACATAGGCTGACTTGTAGGGCGAAGCGACCAGGGCGTGAGCAGACGCTGTATTGATGATCCGGCCCCAGCCTTTATCCTTCATCCCGGACATCGCGATTCGAGTGGTGTGAAACGCTGCAGACAGATTAAGCGCGATGATCAGGTCCCAGCGCGAGACCGGAAATTCTTCGATCGGCGAGACATGCTGCACGCCAGCATTATTGACCAGAATATCAACGCCGCCAAAATCGCGGGCGACATAACCCATCATGCCTTCAATCGCATCGGGATCCGTGAGATTTGCCCCAGAGAAGCCAACCTTCACGCCATATGCATCAGAAATATCCCGCTTAAGGGCATCGGCTTCTTGGTCAGTTGCAAGGCCGCTCAGAACGACATCAGCCCCTTGTTCCGCAAGTGATTTTGCGATGCCTAATCCGATCCCGCTGGTCGATCCAGTCACCAGCGCGGTTTTTCCTTTGAGCATTTTACGTCCTTTCGTCTTGAGTACGGCACCGGGCTTGGTTAGAGCAAATGCGGGTGGGTTTATAGGCGAGATTTTTTGACGATGGATGCAACGCTCGAATCCTTCCGCCAAGGTTTTCCTGATTTCCTGGTAAATACTGGGACTGCAGGCATTCTGCTTTTGGCGGCAAGCACAATCTACATTCTGCTCACCCCGTGGAAAGAACTGGCGCTTGTGCGCGGCGGCAACGGCGCTGCCGGACTTGCGCTCGCCGGTGCAATTACGGGTCTTGCTGTACCGATCGCCTCCTGTCTCGCTTCGAGCCTGACAACGCTGGATCTGCTATTGTGGGGATCCGTCGCGCTGTTGCTGCAATTGCTGACCTACCGCATTATCGACATGATCCTTCGCGATATTCCAACCCGGATCCAGAATGATGAAGCGGGAGCTGCGATTGTTCTAATCGCTGCGAAACTCTCGGTCGCCATGTTGCTCGCTGCAGGGCTTTGGGATCCGAACATAGGCCGCATTTAGGGAGAGTCAGAACGTTATGAAATGGATACCTGATTGGGTCATTTATTCGCTCGTTCTGGGAGTCGTTCTATGGGCCGTATTCACCGGCGGGTCTGATGATGCACCGCCGCCGCCGCCAGAAGCTATCCAGCAAGAAGGGGCCATGTTGCCGCCGCCATCAGCTTTTGATGAGCGCGTCCTGGTCCAGGTCACCGCGCCCAAAAGCGGCATCGGCACCGCGTTCGCAATCAATGGCGAAGGCCAGTGGCTAACCGCCCGGCACGTCGTTGAAGGCTGTAGCGACGTGGCATTGCTGGTTGCGCCGGGTCAATATGACCCTGCGAGCAGCGTGATCATTTCAGAACAGTTCGATCTTGCTTTGATCGAAACGCAAACCAGTCCCAATCCAGCGCCGATGGATACCCAAAATGATCTCAGAATTGGCGCTTATGGCTTCCATGTCGGCTATCCTCAAGGCCGCCCGGGCGAAGCCGCGTCGCGTCTTTTGTCACGATCAAATCTGGTCTCGCGCGGCCGGCGGACGAATAATGAGTCCGTCCTGGCCTGGGCCGAAACGGGGCGTACGCGCGGGCTTATGGGCTCGCTTGGCGGCCTCAGCGGCGGACCGGTTTATGATGAAGCTGGAAATGTTCGCGGCGTGATCGTTGCTGAGAGCGCTCGGCGCGGGCGGATATATACGGCAGCGCCGGAAGCGGTTGCTGAATTTATCAAGGCCACAGGGGCCGATACGCTCGGCCAGCAAGCGCGCGACTTCTCCATTGAGACCTATGGCCGGGAAGCTGATTATGCACGGCGCAATCTGCAAGTCGTCAAAGTTGCCTGTAGTGTGGAAGAATAGAGCGTGATGTTTGCTGATCGCCTGATCGCTGCAGCACGGACGCATGGTCCGCTTTGTGTGGGGATTGACCCGCATGCTGGTCGAATTCCTGATCTGTTTGGCGGTGATACGCCCGAAGGCCTCGAGAAATGGGGCTTGGCATTGGTTAATGCGGCGCGCGGAAAGGCTGGCATCATCAAGCCACAAGTCGGGCTTTTCGAGCGTCATGGCTGGCAAGGCATGAAAGCACTATCTGTGGTTGCTGCCGCCGCAAAAGAGGACGGCATGGTGGTCCTGATGGACGCCAAGCGCGGCGATATCGGGTCGACTGCAGAAGGTTATGCCGCCGCATATCTTGCAGACAATGCGCCGTTCGCCTGCGATGCTCTGACCGTAAACCCGTATATGGGCCTCGACACGCTCGAGCCACATGTGCGCGCCGCTGAGGCGAGTGGAAAAGGTGTCATCGTGCTCGCTCGGACGAGCAATCCCGGCAGTTCCGATTACCAAGCACGCGATCTCGAAGGCGCGCCGCTCTTTGCACGTGTTGTCGAGAGTTTGGCGCCGATGATCACGCGTTTGCAGGGCGCGTCTGGATGGTCGGGCCTGATGCTGGTCACCGGCGCAACCGGACCAGATGAGGCGAAAACGCTGCGCGCACTTGCGCCGAAGGCCCTATTCCTGGTCCCAGGTTATGGAGCGCAAGGGGCAGGCGCCTCGGATGCGGTCGCGGGCTTCGTCAATGGCGAAGGCGGCTGCGTGAATGCTTCAAGATCAGTAACTTTCCCAGCCGGGACTGAGAGCGCAGAGTCCGTCAGCGAATGGAGCGCGCTGATCAAAGCCGCGATCGACGCCGCTCAGGCCGATCTGAAATCTGCGCTTTAGAGACTTAGCCTTTGACCAAGGCGGTCAGGTCTTCAGGCTCACCGATCACCGCAACATGATCGCCTGGCTGCAAGACCTCATTCGGAGCGGCAATGATGACGTCGCCGTCGCGCTCAATGATCGCAATGAGACAACTTTTTGGCAGCTCGATTTCAGACAGCGGCTGGCCGACATGATCTTCCAGGTCGCCAAGGTCCGAGATCGGGGCGTGCAAGAAGTGATCATCCCGCATCAGGATCTCGTTCATGTCCTTATCAGAGGTCGCGGCGAGCCAACGCCGCTCAAAATCAAACGATTGCACCACTTCTGCCAAGTGACCGGCCAGGCGCAGATCAAGACCGGCGGGTTTGCGCGGGCAGATCAGCATCATGATCGTGTGCACATCCTTAGCCTCTGGCATGTCCATCGCCGCAAGGCGCGTGAAGCGGAACACAACCAGCTCCGGACTGGTCAGGCTGTCATGGCTGCGATAGGCGAGCAGGACGTGATCACTTAACGGGTGCAGGGTCGCCGTTCCGGTATTGAACACATCCTCCATCACCGCTTCATCAATATTGTAGGCTGTGTGAGCGATGTTTTTGACCTCGTCGACAATCATGTCGCGACTATAGGTGCCGTGGCTGTAAGTATGGACAACGCAGCGCGCGATCAGGGCTTCATAGGTGAGGTTTTGCTTTTGCGTGCGATCATGAATGATCGTCATCAATTCACGCTCAAGCCCCTCATACCGCATCTGTCCCAGACGCTCATGAACGTGATAAATGGCGCCGCGGCGAGCGAGTTGCCCAGACGCATAGAATTGGAACCAAAGCGCGCAGGCAATGGTCAGCATCCCGGTAAAGCCGATGGCAAGAATGCCCATTTCGACGATCAGCCAGAACGATACCAAAATACCCGCCACCGGCAGCCAAGGATAGAATGGCAGGCGATAACCTGGCTTATAAGTCGCGATCCGGCTTTCGCGCATGACGATCACCGCGACACTGACCAGACCGAACAAGAAGAGCTGGAACGCACTGGCAAGCTTTGCGACGGCTTCAACATTGAACAAAAGCAAGACGGCAATCATCGAGAACGTCGTAACCGCGATGGAGAATACCGGGGTTCCGAACCGCCCGATGACCGCGAAACGCTCCGGCAAGAGTTTGTCTTTCGCCATCGCATATGGGTAGCGGCTGGCGGACATGATCCCGGCATTGCCGGTGGATGCAAACGCAGCGATCGCTGAAACCACGATGAGGATAACCCCGAGATCGAACGGCCAATCGCCCACGAATTGTCGTCCCGCGTCCGCGACGGGTGTGAGGCTTCCATACAGGCTTTCAATCGGGAGAATGGCGATGATGACGATCAGGCCCAGTGTGTAAATCGCGGTCGCGGTCAACAGCGACAGCATCATGCCAAGCGGAATGTTGCGGTCGGGGCTTTGGACTTCCTCGGCCACGCTGGCGACTTTGGTGAGACCGGCATAAGACACAAAGACCAAGCCAATTGTCGCGACAAACCCAACTGTTCCTTCAGTGAAGAAGGGCTGTGTTTCGCCGTTCGGACGCAACCCGTCCGCAATCCCGGTATGCGCGACACCCAGAATGACAAAGGCGGTCAGAATGATCACGAGGGTCGCAACCAGAAGTCTCTGCAGGAATGTGGTTTCTTTCGCGCCGACGGCGTTGATCAGCCCGAACACAAGCGTCAAAATCACCGCCAGTACCAAGATTGGCACATCCAGATACAGGCTCAGATAAGCGCCCATCCCGACCAGAGCAAAGGCGCTCTTGAACACCACGGCGACCCATGAGCCGAGCCCGCCAATCGTTCCGAACAAAGGTCCCAAGGCGCGGTCGAGGAAGTAATACGTCCCGCCCGCTTTCGGCATTGCCGTCGACAGTTCTGCCATACACAACATGGCGGGGATAATCAGAAAGCCGGCCAGCAAGTAAGCCAGATAGACCGAATCGCCGGTATAGCTGGCGGCGATTCCCGGCAGGAGGAAGAAGCCAGAGCTGAACATCGCGCCTGTGGAGACCGCGTACACGTCAAAAAGCGTGAGGTTCTTCTTGAGCTTTTTGTCACCAGCCATAACGAAACCCCGTTTTCTGCCCGTTTTCAAATTTCCGATATAAGCCGCATCACGGCTGACACCACCTTTTTGTTAGCAATTGCGCTTGCCGCGGGGTCGCGTCTCGACTGGACAGTCAATTCGGCTAGTGTAACAACCCTAAAAACGGCGCGTAAGACGCCACCCAGAGTGAGGAAACGAGGAAAGCGTTCATGAAACCGCTTAACATTGCGGCCATTACGGCTGCGTCTTTATTTATTCTTTCAGCCTGCTCCGGCGGGCAAGAGCCTGTGGGAGAGACTGCAGATGCCTCCGGCGCAGAGGTCGCATTCGCAGATGTCTCTGACGATCGGCTCAATAATGCAGCCGCGACGCCAGCGGAATGGCTGGGCTATGGCTTTGACCGAGAGGAAACGCGTCATTCGCCGTTGACCGGCATTACGACTGAGAATGTTGCTGATCTCGGCGTCGCCTGGACCTATGACCTGGCAACCTCGCGCGGCGTCGAATCGACCCCGATCGTCATTGACGGGGTGATGTATGTGACCTCGGCTTGGTCGGTCGTTTATGCTCTCGATGCGAAAACCGGCGAAGAACTCTGGATCTATGATCCAGATGTGGATCGCGCGGTTGGCGTGAATGCCTGCTGCGATGTCGTGAACCGCGGCGTCGCGCTGTATGAGGGCAAACTGTTTCTCGGCGTGATTGATGGCCGGGTTGAAGCGTTGGATGCCAAAACCGGTGAGGTGATTTGGTCGAAAGTCACGGTTGATCAGTCCAAGCCCTATACGATCACAGGGGCGCCGCGCGTCGTCGATGGCAAAGTGCTCATCGGCAATGGCGGGGCTGAGCTTGGCGTGCGCGGCTATCTCAATGCGCTTGATGCCGAAACCGGCGAATTGATCTGGCGCTTCTACACTGTGCCCAGCCCAGACAAGCAGCCCGACGGGGCGGCGTCTGATAGCGCGTTCGAGACCGTCGGTAACGTCACGTGGGGCGATGAAGGTGCATGGAAAACCGATGGCGGCGGCGGTACCGTCTGGGATTCGATCATCTATGACGAAGAGAATGATTCAGTGATCTTCGGCGTCGGCAACGGGTCGCCCTGGAACCAAACGCTTCGTGATCCATCCGGTCTCGACAATTTATTCCTGTCGTCGATTGTCGCCGTGGATGCCGATACTGGCGCGTATAAGTGGCACTTCCAGACCACGCCGGGCGACAATTGGGACTATACCGCGACGCAGACTTTGATCATCGCAACTTTGCCGCTTGGCGAAGGCGGCGCGGATCGCCGCGTCGTGATGCAAGCGCCTAAGAATGGGTTCTTCTATGTCCTCGATGCGACCACTGGAGAGTTTATCAGCGGCAACAATTATGTGCCGGTGAACTGGGCGACGGGTCTGGATGAAAACGGACGCCCGATTGAAGTGCCAGAGGCGCGCTATGCGGACATTCCATATCTGCAGACGCCGGGACCGCTCGGCGGGCACAATTGGCATCCAATGGCCTTCAACCCGGATGTCGGCCTGGCCTACATTCCAGCCCAGGAGATCCCGCAGGCCTATGCAACTGATCCTCGGTTTCAGGATCATTCCTCGAAATGGAATACCGGGGCAGATTTCGCTGCCGGTGTGCCGCAAGTCCTGCCGGGGGAAGTGGTGAAGTTTCTTCGCTCTGGCCTGAAGGGTCGGTTGATTGCCTGGGATCCGGTAGCAAAAGAAGCACGTTGGACAGTGGAACATCCCGGACCGTGGAATGGCGGCGTTCTGTCGACAGCTGGCGGCATTGTCTTCCAGGGCAAACTGAATGGCGATTTCGTCGCCTATAATGCTGCGACAGGTGAAACTCTGTGGTCGAGCGATGTGAAATCCGGAGCGGCCTCAGGCCCTGGTACATTCGAGATTGATGGCGAACAATATGTCACAATCACAACAGGATGGGGCTCAGCTTACTTGCTCGCAACCGGCGCTATTGCTGCGCCTGAAGCGGTGCCCGCCTCAGTTGGCAAAGTCGTCACGTTCAAACTCGGCGGCGATGCGGTCATTGCTGATATTGATGTCCCGATGATCGATCCGACGCCAAAGGCAGACCTCTTCGGAACCGATCAGCAATATTCAGAGGGTCTTATCCATTACGCTCGCAACTGTACGGTCTGTCACGGGGTTGCGGCAGCCAGCGCTGGCGTGCTGCCAGATCTGCGTTGGTCAAGTTACGCGTCCAGCCCGGAGGCCTGGAAAGGCGTCGTGATCGACGGTAATCTGCAATCTAATGGCATGGTCTCATTTGCGGATGTCTTGTCGGAAGAGGATGCTGAAGCCATCCGCGCCTATGTCTTGCTGCAGGCCCACAATCCAGAGGGGTTTGACGTCGAATAATCAGTCGACGAGCAAACCTAACTCTTTTTGCTTCTTCTTGGACAGGCCATCGGCGACCAGCCGGTGGCTTGTTTCGATATAGGCTTTCAGATCTCCGTCTTTCAGCCCAGGCTCAGCATAATGCTGTATCCACTTCATCCCGCGCGAGGCGAGA
>CAYGUD010000002.1:2136-8135 GCA_964352865.1 uncultured Hyphomonas sp. | reverse complement strand
CGTCACCGCGAATATGTCCTCATCGCCCCAGCCAGCAATGGCGAAAACCTTTCCGCCCACTTTCCAAACGTGACTGCCGCCCCATTGCACGACGCGGCTTGTCGCCATCAGTGCCCCACAAAAGTCATTGTATTCGTCCAAAGTCATAAAAAGATGATGACAACAAAAAACTCATCACTTCAACGACTGTCAGTTTGAGGTTACGGTAACTTAACGCCAAAAGGGGCCCTGAATGCACATTATCGTCACGCTGATCGGATTTCTCGGCTTCCTGGCTGTCTGGTACTGGCGGCTCAAAATGCTTCGAGACGTTGCCAAAGATGGTCGCAAAGTCGTTGAAACGGTCTCCAACTTGCCGCGCAAAATGCGGTTCAAGAATAAGACCGGCAAAGGCGGACTTGGCGTCGTCGACGATCCGCGCGAAGCCGCTGCAATCCTGATGCTGGAAATTGCGCAAGCGCGCGGAACGCTGACGGAAAGACAGGAAGCGCTCATACGCGGCGAGATCATGCACCATTTCGAGTTTCAGGAATCTGACGCAAATGCTCTTCTCGCCCAAGCCGGATGGTTGTCTCGAAATGCGGGCGCCAGTCATATTGTGATGTCGAAAATGACCGACTTTGTCCGCAAGTTTCCCGGTATGACCGGCAAAGAATTGGTCGATCTTGACGGCATGCTCGTCGTGATTTCCGAAGCCGAGGGCGACCCAACTGAAAGCCAGCTCGATCTCCTGACCATCTACCGCGAAAAAACCGGCCTGCGGGTTTAGTTTTACGAAGCGCGCAAATGCCCTAACTCCTCGCATGAGAGGAGTCTTGCCATGCGAGCAGTTATCATTGGAGCGTCAGGCGGAGTCGGCCGCGCCTTGGTGGACCAGTTAACCCACCGGGATGATTTGACCGCTGTGCATGCCCTGTCCCGCACGCCAATTGCGGTCCAGTCTTCAAAAGTGATCACCGGGCGGCTCGACCTTCTCGATGAAGACAGTATTGCCGCAGCGGCGCAGAGTGTGACGGCGGCTGGACCTCCAGACCTCGTCTTTGTTGCGACTGGAATTCTGTCTGACGCAGCCGGACTAAAACCAGAAAAATCGCTCCGCCAACAAACACCAGACGCGTTCCGGCGAGTTTTCGAAATCAATACATTTGGCCCGGCTTTGGTGGCGAAACATTTCATTCCCCTGATGCCGCGCTCGGGTCGTGCGGTCTTTGCGGCGCTGTCGGCCCGGGTCGGTTCGATCTCAGACAATCGCATGGGCGGCTGGCACGCTTATCGCGCGTCAAAAGCCGCGCTGAACATGTTGATCCGCAATTATGCCATTGAACAAGCGCGCCGCAATCCAGACTTTGTGGCGGTCAGTCTGCATCCCGGCACCGTCGACACAGGCCTTTCCAAACCGTTTCAATCCGGGGTGCCCGACACGCAGCTCTTCTCCGCCGATCAATCCGCCGACTATTTGCTCGGCATTATCGACCAGCTCACCGCAGACGATAGCGGAAAATCCTTTGATTGGGCGGGCAAAGAAATTCCGGCTTAAGCGCCGCCTAAATTCGCTAAGACATCTTCTGCATCATAAGCATCAGGATTGTCCGGCTTCGCTCCCGGCGCTGTGACGATTTCCATGACATGCTCAACCGGGCCGGATGATCCACCGCCAAGCGGCAAGGAAATCCCGACGCCGAGACCGACACTCGATCGCCCGCCGGAGCTTGATCCGCCGCCAATAGAAACGGATGATCCGCCCCCGGCCAGTTCGCCTGTATCGCTATACGCCGAAACAACTTGGAACCAATCATCGCCTTTTTCGAGCGTCAGCTCAGCAGCACGGCGCAAGGCACGGCTGCGGGCGAGCTCCATGGAGCTATCCTTATACGTGATCCGGAACCGGTTATTTTCAATTGGCAGGACCGAATAGCCTTTGGCGCTATCATTGGCGGCGGGGCCATAAGGCACATTTGTGGCGCACGCGCCGAGTGCCAAAAGTGCAGAAGCTGCAAGCCAAAATTTCATGATCGTCTCCCTCCTCAGATTCGGGTCATTAAGGCACGGGTTGATGAACCTGAACAGAACACAACTCAAGATGAACAGCCGCCAACACATTACAACGCGTTCATTCAGATTGCCTCCTGTAGCAATTATTACAGGACGGGGGGCAGTCATAGTGATCGCAGTCACTTAGCTCTGCAGGCGTCCGACCGCGAGAGCTCAGAGCGCACGTCCGTAGGCGCGCCAGGCTCACCGCGAAGGTGCCGCGCGATATCGGCACAAGGACGGGCGGCGTTTTAAAGGGGAGCGTCGCCCGTTCAGCTATCTGAATTTGGGTCAGTATGTCGGCGGCCGAAATCTGCTTCTGCTGTATCCAGACCGGCATCAATAATCGCTTCACGGATCTCGCGGGCGCGGCTGAATTCACGCATCAGCATGTCACCGTCGCCCCACCGAATGGCGCGCTGCAAAGCGGCAAGGTCTTCGCTGAAGCGGCCCAATGTTTCGAGAACCGCATCCTTATTGGTCAGGAATACATCCCGCCACATGGTCGGATCTGAAGCCGCAATCCGCGTGAAGTCTCGAAAACCACCGGCCGAGTATTTGACAACTTCACCTTGCTCGACGCTTTCCATGTCATAGGCCGTCGAAACGATATTATAGGCAATCAAGTGCGGCAGATGCGACGTGATCGCCAGGACGCGGTCATGTCGGGCTGGATCCATGGTCTCAACGCGCGCGCCGAGCCTGGTCCAGAAATCTGTCAGGCGCGAAACGGCTTCCGAATAACCTGCGCTCTCGTCTGCCAGTGGCGTCAGAATGTGCCAGGCTTGCTGGAACAGGCTGGCAAATCCGGCTTCTGGTCCGGACTTTTCCGTCCCTGCAATCGGGTGACCCGGGATCAAGTACACACCGGACGGGCAGTGCTGCGCCATGTCTTCCGCGGCTTTGGCTTTCACTGATCCGACATCGGTCAGGATCGCACCCGGCGACAATGTATCCGCCACCGCTTGGGTGACATCAGACAGAACGCCGACCGGCGTGCACAGGATGACGCAATCTGCGCCGGAAACAGTTTCTTCGACAGTGTCGCAAATGACGCCATGCAGGACGCGGCCCGCGCGTTGACGAACATCTGCAGAGATATCCCACAGCGCAACCTGATTGGCGCCGCCATAGGCCGTCACCGCTTGCGCGATCGACGACCCCAACAGGCCAATCCCGATAATCGCGACTCTATCGAATACAGCATCGCTCATCAGCTTTTCGCGAACGCTTCGATTGCCGCAATCAGATCATCGTTCTGCTCGACTGTGCCAATCGACGCCCGCAAGCAGGTTGGCAGTCCGTAAACTTTGACATCTCGAATGACGACGCCGTGATTGCGCAGGAAAGTATCTGCTTCGGCGCTGGTGCGACCTTTGTCTTCCGGAAACTCGATCAGCACGAAATTACCGACGCTGGGATAGGTCTTGAATCCAGCTTTTTCGACGGCGGTGCTGACCCGAAGCGATTCGGTATCATTATGGTTTGCGGATTTTGCCATAAAGGCATCATCATTAATCGCGGCGATGCCAGCGGCTTGCGAAACAGCGCTGACATTGAACGGCCCGCGCGTCCGGTTCAGCGCATCAATTACAGGCTCCGGGCCATATGCCCAACCTAGCCGCAATGCCGCCAGGCCGTGTATCTTGGAAAAAGTGCGTGTGACCAGGACATTGGCCATTTCGCCGGCCATTTCCATGCCCGAACTATAATCATTGTTTCGGACATATTCCGCATAGGCACCGTCCAGAACCAGCAAGACGTTTTCTGGCAAATTGGCGTGCAGGCGTTTGACCTCCGAATAGGGAATATAGCTCCCGGTCGGATTGTTCGGATTGGCGAGGAAAACGATTTTGGTGTTTTCGTCGACTTGCTCCAGCATCGCATCAACATTGGTTGTCAGATCGGTTTCCGGGGCGCTGCGGGTTTCAGCACCCGATTGCTGCGCAATCAGCCGGTAGACCAGAAAACCATACTGGCTTTGGACAATATTATCCCCGGGCCGCAAATAGGCGCGGCCGAGCAATTGGAAAATCTCATCAGAGCCGGCACCGCAGACAATCCGGTCCGTCTCAATCCCGTATTTCGCCCCGATCGCGGCGCGCAATGCCTCTGCAGATCCATCCGGATACAGTTCCAAATGCTTCGCCGCTTCAACCGCAGCGGCTTGCGCCGCCGGACTGCAGCCAAGCGGGTTTTCGTTAGACGACAGCTTATGGGCGCCAATCAGCTTCTGGCCGCCCTTATAAGGGGTGATTTCGAGAATATTCGGCAGCGCTTTTGGGCCGGTCATCGAGGTCTCCTTGGTTGAGCTAGGTGACCTGCCGGGAACAGCGCCGAAAATCAAGCCTTAGGCAGGGATAGAATCTCATCAGCCAAGGCATTGGCGCTCATAAAGGCCGCCTCTACTTTACTCCCGGGGCACCAATCGCCACACGCCGCAAGCTGTTGCTTTTCGTCGATCAGGAAAGGAACGCCGGCCGGTTTTGGGGTCGACGCATAGCGCCAGCGATGCAGCACTTGATGACTGGCGACTGACAGATCAACGCCTGCCAGCGTAGATCCCGCCGCGGATAGGACTGCGATCACGTGCTCTGGATCATCCTCTATATGTGCCTGTGCCCAGGCATTATCGGACTGAATCAACAGCGCACACGGATCCGGGCGGCCAGGCTGATCGGCATTTGTCGCCATCCAGCCAACTGGCGGGGTCCCGGATTTCAATGCCTGCCATTCAAGCGCCAGCGGCGTTTCAAATCCAAGCATCAGAGCGAAACAACCGTGCATTTCAACCTCGCGCAAAGCTGTCTGGCCCGAGAAGGATCCCGGCAGCAAAGCTGCGCTCTGCTCGGCAGGCGCAGTTGAGACAACCCAGTCGAACGGGCCGTGTACTGTCCCATCCTTGGCCGAGATGTTCCAGCCGTCTGCGTCTCTTGAAACTGATTCCACATGTACTTGGGTGTGAACAGACAGCGCCTCCGCGAGATGTTTGCAAAGCGCGCTCATGCCGGGCACGGCGATATATTTGGCTTTGTCTGAAACCCGCGCGCCACTTGTTAGGCGAATGTCTCGCGGCCAGTTTGCAATCAGACCTTGCGCTTCCAGCGTGCCAATAAAGGCCTGAAAACGCTCTGATTCGGCGGTAAAATATTGCGCGCCGTGATCAAAGGCATAAGGCGAAGCACGGCGCGTCGACATGCGTCCACCAGGTCCGCGCGCTTTTTCGAAGACCTCTATGTCATGCACCGCTGACAATCTGTTCGCGAGCGTCAGACCCGACAGGCCAGCCCCGATAATGGCGATCTTCATCGCAAAACTCTAATGCTTGAGCGCGAGGCGTAGGCGTTCACGCGGCCACGCTTAGCTGCCAATGGCCTGTTCATTGCGCTCGCCGGTGCGAATACGTACAATCGATTCCAGATCGGCAACAAAGACTTTGCCGTCTCCGATCGTGCCAGTATTTGCTGCGCCGACAATGGCTTCGACCACACGCTCGGCTTCCGCTGCGCTGCAGGCGACTTCGACTTTGACTTTAGGTAGAAGGCGCACTTCATATTCGGCGCCGCGATAGACTTCCGTCTTGCCTTGCTGGCGCCCATAACCGCGCACTTCAGACACCGTGAGGCCTGAAACATCTGCTTCGCCAAGCGCGTCAATGACAGCGTCCAGGCGGCTTGGTTTGAATATCGCAGTAACTAGTTTCATTTGGGGCAGCCTCCAATTGCGGTCTTGGTGATACCCGTATCGGTTGTTGTTGCAAGGTCAATTCCGGTCATTGCCGCAGGATGAGTGACGTCGCGTCCTGCCAGATTTCTAGGCATGACTGGCTTGGGTCTGCCCGCCTTTACAGCTTTCGTGACCGGGGCCGCCGCGCTGCCGCCTGGTTTTGAGTAAAGCCGCTTCACAGCTTCGACCAGAACAACGCCGCCCAAGCCGGGCAAAACAAGATCACCGGCGCGCTCCCATGA
>CAYGUD010000002.1:1844-2126 GCA_964352865.1 uncultured Hyphomonas sp. | reverse complement strand
TCAAACGCCAGTCCAAAGGCGGCAAATGGACGGCCGTGGTCGACGCTGTGACCTGGAACAGACTGTCATTCAGGAAGTTGACCATTTGCCGCCGGGTCCATGGTCGCCCATGTCCAAATGGCTCGCTATCGACCAAAGACCAAAGGCTGCGGCGATTGGTAACCGCGACGACGATCCGGCCCTCCGGGGCGAGAACGCGCCAGGCTTCGCGGAGCAATTGCCGAGGGCTGTCAGCTTCTTCCAAAGCGTGAAGCAAGAATACACGGTCGAATAGACCTTCCG
>CAYGUD010000002.1:0-1834 GCA_964352865.1 uncultured Hyphomonas sp. | reverse complement strand
CCCCAGAGCGATGTCATGCGCTCCGAGATCAGACGCGCCGCGCATTGCCCGAGCCGGGATTGATAAAAGGCTTCAAGGGTTGCCGCAGGCTGACGCATATGGCTCTAGTCTTTCAAACACAATTTACCCCAAAGAGATGGGATCATGCTGACTATACATCAATTCCCCTGCCTGAATGATAATTATGGCTATCTCGCCCATGACCCGGTTTCCGGGCAGACGGCAGCGATTGATACGCCGGATGCCGACAAATACCTCGCCGAAGCAGCGGCGATGGGTTGGACGATTACAGCGATCTGGAACACCCATTGGCACCCAGACCACGCGGGCGGCAATCTGAAAATCAAACAGCAGACCGGCTGCACGATCATTGGCCCCAAAGGCGAGGCGGAAAAAATCCCCGGCATCGACCAGGCCGTTGCTGGCGGTGACGTGGTTTCACTGGGCGCGTTGAAGGCAGAAATTATTGACGTCCCTGGCCATACGCTGGGACATATTGCGTTTCATATACCAGAGACCAAAACCGCTTTTGTCGGCGATTCCGTCTTTGCGCTCGGCTGTGGCCGGGTGTTTGAAGGCGATATGCCAATGATGTGGCGTTCGATGCAGGCGATCAAGGCGATGCCACCTGAAACCACGCTCTATTGCGCCCATGAATACACCCAGGCCAATGCCCGCTTTGCCGAAACCATCGAGACCGAAAATGCCGCTTTGAAAGCCTATATCGCCGAGATTGACGATAAACGGTCACGCGGCGAGCGGACGGTCCCCATCACGCTCTCAAGGGAGCTCGAAACCAACCCTTTCTTGCGGGCCGACAATCCCGAGCTGCAATCAGCCATGGGTCATCCCGGTGATGCTGCAGCAACTTTCGGTGAGATTCGCGGGCGCAAGGACCGGTTTTAGTGGTCGCGCGTTCAGGCGACCTTGGCGCCAATGAAATCATTCGCCTCCTCGGAATGAAGGCTCACCCGGAAGGCGGGCATTATGCCGAAACCTACCGCACACAGGGTGAGGGCCGTGCCGCGTCGACGGCGATCTATTATTTACTGCAAGCCGATGAGATCTCCGCCTGGCACCGCGTCGATGCGGACGAGCACTGGCTCTGGCACGCTGGCGGACCCTTGGCGCTGACAATCTCGCCGCCGGACGGCAAAGGCGCCAGCACTGAAAGACTCGGCCCAGATTTGCGCGCCGGGCAGCAACCGCACATCACTGTGCCGACAAAGCATTGGCAAACCGCCGAAAGCCTTGGCGCCTGGACGCTCGTCTCGTGCGTCGTCGCGCCGGGATTTGAGTTTGCCGGCTTCGAACTCGCGCCAGATAATTGGCGACCAGAAACATAGAATAGGAAGACGATATGACTGTGATATCAGGACATTGCTCTGACCGCTTCGCAGGCGTCAAAGCCGCGTTTGAGAATAATTTCAATCAGCTCGACGAAATTGGCGCCAGTGTCGCGATCACGCATGAAGGCGCGTTCGTTGTCGATCTCTGGGGCGGACATCTGACCCGCGACAAAACCCAGGCCTGGGCAGAGGACACCATCACCAATGTCTGGTCGAGCACCAAGACCATGGCGGCGATGAGTCTGCTTTTGCTCGCCGACCGAGGTGAGGTCGATTTGCATGCACCGGTCACCACATATTGGCCAGAATTCGCTGCCGCCGGAAAAGACAAAGTCGAAGTTCGGCATTTTCTGTCGCATATGGCCGGCCTGTCGGGGATGGATACGAAAGTCGAAGGCGATGCGCTCTATGACTGGGACTGGATGGTCCGCGAACTTGCCGCACAAGCCCCATGGTGGGAGCCTGGCACGGCATCTGGCTATCAC
>CAYGUD010000001.1:32771-33637 GCA_964352865.1 uncultured Hyphomonas sp. | reverse complement strand
TTCCTTGGGGTTTTCCTTGCATATGGCGTCGTCGGCCCATTCGCCACTAAAGTCGGTCATACAAGGAAAGAAGAGCATTTCTTCTACTCGATGATTGGCGAGGTTCTGGTCTCCAGCCTTCATAAAAATCCGATCAATATCTGCCTGGAAGTGGCGCGGCGCCATGCGCCCGGACGGGTTCGGCCGTCCTTCGATGAAGTTGAACAAGCAGTGAAAGGGTTACGCCAAGCGGCATGATAAAACGCCTCGCATCCGCAAGCATCTGCTTCGCTCTGGTTTCTGCGGCTTCCGCAGACACTGGAGCGAAAGACGTTTCCAATCCTGATAACCCGGCCGCCGAAGAAAGCGCTGCCGGGTTAGATGCATTTGTGGAAACCGCGATCGCCGGCGGGCTTTTGGTGGCGCCGGAAGACGGTGTGGTTGTGCTCGACCCTGTTGCTCAGGCAGAACTCACCGCCATTTGTGCGGAACCATACGCGCTTGATTTTTCGGTTGTGAAGTCGCTGCGCCGGTTCACAGAATTGCCCAGGCTGACAGCAGAAGATGATGCCACGCCGGACGCTCGTCTGCTCGCTGACTTGAAAGCGAAGATGGCTCTCGGCCTCTATGCCGAAGCGAAATCTCTGATCACCCTGACCCCCGATGCCGAGTGGCGAACACACAAGAAATTTATTCAGCTCATGGAAAACCGTGATCGCCCAGACGTCGCCTATTTCGAAAAACTCGCGAGCTGTCATCCAGAAGCAGAGCTCTGGCATGCCGTGGCTCAGCTGGTCGTCTTCGATCCGGAAGGTGTTGACGGAATTGCCATGCAAATCGCCAACATTCGCAGCTTGCCATTTAGTTTGCGAGAAGACTTGTCGATG
>CAYGUD010000001.1:23032-32761 GCA_964352865.1 uncultured Hyphomonas sp. | reverse complement strand
TGCTGGGCGTGCCAGCGCTATTGATCGAACGGCGCGCCGATCTCGCCCAGCAGATCCTCGCGACTTTTGCCCCTCAGGAAGTCGACAATTCTGTTCGGCTGAGCGCTTTGAAAACAGCGATCGTCGATATGCCAAGCGGCGCGGAATCAGATGATCGTCTGGTCATGTTGATGAGCCGGCCAAAGCTGAAGCTCGCGGCGCTTCTGATCCTGGTTGAACGCGATGGACAGATGCGCCCGACCATACATTCCTTCGCCTTGGAAGAGGCCTGGAACGTATTGGAAGAGAGTGAAACCCAGCATGACCTGGATCCAATTCTGGAATTTGTGATCAAGCATTTGGGCAGCGACGACCTTTATGCTGGCCTCGAGCGGGTGCGCGCTTTGCCGGTTGCCGATCGCGAAGACGTCCGAGCCTCAATCGACAATTATACGATGCTGGCTCTGGATGACTATTTGAACGATGAAGATCCCGCCAATGCGATCAATGCGTTGGAGACTCTGAACTCGTTTCATACGGAACTGCCGATCGATGAGCGCGGCAATGCCTTGCGAAAGCAAGGTGCGCGCAAAGCGATTGAACTGGGTTTGTTCAGTATGGTGAAACACTTTCTGGAGCCGGTTGATCGGGAACCGCAAGTTGGTCTGTTACTGGCCACGGCAGCTTTCTGGGGCCATGCCAATCAGGACTTGTTCGACGTCCGCGATGAGTTTCCGACAGAAGCGGAAATCAATCGCATGGCCGGCATTCGAGCGCTTCAGGCGAATTTGCCCAGCATTGCTGTAACCGCGTTTTCCGCACTGGCGGCGCATCCCAGCACACAGCTCGAACTGATCGAACAAGGCGCAGTCGAAGGCAATTGGGCCCTTTGGCAAAATGATTTGAGCGCTTTGGTGGCAGGCCTCAGCGACGAAGAAGTAGAGCGCCTCGATCGTGTTCGCACAATCCAGGTCGCCAGCCGGAAAGACAACACTGCCCCGCGCAAAATTCGCCCTTACGAAATCGCAGACCTATTGGAATCGTCTCGACAAGCTTTGTCGAAATCTCAGGCAGGAGCCGCTTATGAGCAATAGTATTTACGCGACATTGTCGCGCCAGGACGGCTTGTTGAAAGAGTTGCAAGTTGTCGCAAACAATATCGCAAACACCAACACATCTGGATACAAAACGGACCGAGCCTTGTTCGCCGAATATGTCATGGCAACGGGCAATGATAACCCGTCCTTGTCCATGGGCGGGTTGGCTGGTCACAGTTTTGATATGACGCAAGGCACCGTGAAGTTTACCGGCGGGAAGTTTGATCTTGCCATTCAAGGCGAGGGGTTCTTCGCGCTCGAAACTGATGCTGGGCAGCGCCTTACACGTGCTGGTGCATTTCAACTTTCATCAGAAGGTCAGCTGATCACGCCTGACGGCGCGCGAGTTCTGGATAGTGGCAGTACACCTATCCAGATTCCGCCAGACGTTGAAGGTCTTTCAATCGCTGGCGATGGGACGATTTCCGCAGATGGACAGATCCTTGGCCAAGTTGGTGTGTTCGCAGCCGAGGGCCAGCTCCAGCGCGATACCGATACGCGCTTTATCGCCCCTGGCGGGGTGCAGGCCGTTGAAGCGGCGAACGTTCTTCAAGGCGCCCTGGAAGCGTCAAATGTTTCACCCGTCCTGGAGATGGCGCGCATGATTGAGGTCCAGCGCGCCTACGAAGCCGGACAAACTGTGTTGGAGCGAGAAGACCAACGCATCACGCAATTCATTTCAACGGTAAGAGACCGGTAGGCACAGGAGATAGCCATGAAATCACTCCAGATTGCAGCAACAGGTATGGCCGCACAGCAAATGCGCGTCGATGTCATATCCAACAATATCGCCAATATGAGCACCGCGGCGTATCGCCCGCGGGTCGCCGAGTTTTCCGACTTGGTCTATCAACAATATTTGACGCCAGGCACGCTCACCTCGCAAACCGGCACAGTCGTGCCCGCCGGGATCCAGCTCGGTACCGGTGTAAAAGCTTCAACTGTCTCGATCGAGATTACTCAAGGCTCGATGCGCCAGACAGGCGGCGAGCTTGATATCGGGATTGATGGCTCTGGCTTCCTCGCGATAACGCTACCCGATGGCGAGTCCGCTTATACAAGAGACGGAAAGCTCAACCGCAGTCCGGATGGCGAGATCGTCACAATGGACGGCTATTCGCTCGCTGACGGGATCACCATTCCCTCCGATGCGAGCCGCATCTCGATCAGCCGCGACGGCGAAGTTGTCGCTTACTTTGACAACCAACCCAATGGACAGTCGATCGGCGTTATTTCCCTGGCGACCTTCGTCAATGAAAAGGGACTCGAGGCGTTAGGCGATAATCTGTTTCGTGAAACGGAAGCGTCGGGCCAGGCCAATAACCAGGTCCCCGGCAGCCAGGGTGTTGGCACCGTTCGGCAAGGTTTCCTGGAAGATTCCAGTGTCGATGTAGTGAAAGAAATTTCCGATCTTATTGAAGCGCAACGCGGCTATGAGCTGAACTCCAAAGTGATCACGGCATCCGATGAAATGCTCGCGGCCACAACAAGGCTGAGATAAGATCATGATTGATATTATTTGTCTCAGCCTCGGGCTCAGTATGGCCTCACCGGTTTCGCTCACCGCTAATGATGTGATGCGAAAAGGCGAAGTTATCACCACGGAAAATACCTCGCCGCCAGATGATGTCTGGCAGCAGGAGCACGCCGACTTGCTCGGCCGCGAAGTGCGCAAAACCGTTTATGCGGGCCAGCCGATCAAGGCAGGCGATACGCGCTCAGCGCGACTTGTGAAACGCAACCAATTGGTCGCGATCAAATATGTCAGAGGTCCACTCGAAATTTCACTAACCGGGCGGTCGCTCGGCGAAGCGGGCGAAGATGAAAGTGTGTCCGTTTTGAACCTGGAGTCACGCCAGGTTGTTGAAGGGATAGTTCAGGCAGGAGGCTGGATATGGGTACAATGAAAACTGCAATGGCGACGGGATTGGTCGCTGTATCGCTAAGCGCTTGCGCATCGGGTGGTCCGAAGCAAGAGCCGCAAATTGCCAATGTGCAGCAACCAACATTCTGGGGCGCGACGGAGGCTGCCTATTCGACGCCGCAGAAAGCTTCATCGGCATCGCTTTGGACGACGGCTCCAAATGCCTTGCTGGGCATGCGCCGTGCTAAAGATGTGGGCGACCTGCTGACTGTATCCGTGAATATGAATGATCAGGCGAGCCTGACGACATCCCTGTCGCGCAATCGCGCGACCAATGAACAGTTTAATCTCGGCGCGCTCCTCGGATTACCGCAATGGGCCAATGGTGTGCTGCCGGGCGATGCGACACTGTCGCCTGGCGTCGACTATGATCGAACGTCGGGATTGACCGGGAATGGTGCGGTCAATCGCGCTGAGCAAATTACGTTCCGATTGTCAGCTCGGGTTGTTGGTGTTGAGCCGAACGGCAATCTTGTCATTGCCGGCTACCAGCAGACCCAAGTCAGCGATGAAGTTCGTTATCTCACCGTGTCAGGCGTAATCCGCGCTCAGGATATCACGCGGACCAATACAGTCTCTTATGAGAAAATCGCCGACGCAAACCTGTCATATCTCAGTCAAGGGGAAGCCATGGCCGGCATCAAGCGCGGCATGGTCCCGAAAGTTCTCGAAAAGGTGCTGCCTTTCTAGAGGCAGTCTAAGGAAACCGTCATGAAACTCATCATCACCAGCCTCGTCGCTATCATATTTATCGCTGCCGGAAGTTTTGCCGGGGTGGTGTTGAAGTCGCCGTCAAGCGCCGCTGCGAGCGCAAGCGATGATCATGGCGATGGTCACGGCGATGATCACGGTGGTGACCATGGCAAAAAGAAGAAAGACTCCCATGGCGATGACCATGGCAAGAGTTCAGGTGATTCGGCTTATTACAAGTTTAGCCGCGAGTTCGTTGTGCCGATCATGCGGGGCGGTCAGGTCAAAAGCCTGGTCATCTTGCATATCAGCCTCGAGGCCGATTCCTCGACCACGGAGAAACTGTTCTCAGAAGAGCCGAAGCTTCGAGATAATATCATGACCACATTGATTGGTCTGAGCAATGATGGTCGCACGCTCGAGCGACCAACAGAAGTCAGCAATTACGAAACCATCCGCGCGATGGTTCTGATGAACCTGCAGGATGCGATTTCCGACAAGATCAAGAATGTGCTGATCGTCGATGTCGCGAAGCAGGACCTCTGATCTAACTTGTATCCGGCGTGAATTAGTTCGTTTCGAGCTTCCGAACATTATTCAGGTCGGTTGTCAGATAATTGTTCGTGCCGAGCTTTAACTGGCCATTCTCATTTGCAAGATTGGTGATCTTGCTGACAATCTCTGCTTGGGTCGAGGCAATTGGTTGCCCGTTCGCAAACAAATTGATCTGGAACTCATAGACGCCGGAGTTTGCAGGTTCGGATTGATTTAAGACTGATCCATTCCAGGTGTGACGTTGTTGTTCTGGATCAAGCGTTTCCTGCCAAACCACATTGTTTTGAGAGTCTGTAACCGTCAGAACCGCTTGGTCATAATTGAAGGCTGGATCGACTTCGAATTCGACCGGCTCACCCTCATAAGCAACATGTTGAGAGGAAACGGCGACATCCTGGCCCAGCCATTCATTCGCCAGGGCTGAGTGCAGATCGCCAATCATCGAAGCAATACTGCCAAGTGTGTTATTGGTTTCAACTTGCTGCTCAAGCGAAGAGAACGTCGCCAGTTGTTCGACAAATTGTGTCGAATCGAGCGGTGCGAGCGGATCCTGGTTTTTGATTTGAGCTGTCAGCAATTGCAGAAATGTATCAAAGTCTTCGCCGATGGCCGTAGGACTGACGGCTGGCGTCGACGACGTCGCTGTAGATCCCGTTGACGTTGCTGGATTAATCTCACTCATAGCTTACTCCTAAAGCAATAAGTCGAGCCGGTCCCTGGCCTGAACATTCGGTTGAGTAGGGGTGACTGACAGTGAGGCGCGGCGTTCCTCCGCCGCGTTAAGGGGCGCATTCGAGCGCTGTTGATCTGGGTGTTGCCAAGCCTGTTGGGATTGGTCTCCGGCTTGTTGGCGGAAAGACATGTTCTGGTCGGACAGGCCATTGTCGCGCAAAGCCTGCGTCAATTCAAAATGTAACTCGCGCAGGCGTTTCAAGGCTTCTGGATTTTCTGACGTTATGGTGATTTGCTGCACACCTTGGGCGTCGAACTTGAAGTCAATCATAACCCGGCCAAGCTCGGGTGGGTCGAGTTGAACCACCAATTGTTCTTGTGGGTCGGCGCCATTCTTGGCGGCGTTGAGAATGATGCTGGTCAGGTCGCTCGGCGCGGCAACGGGGATTGCGGCTGCGGTGGGCGTAAGTCCGGCATTGACTTGCCCAGGCGTGCTGCCAGATGCTGTCAGCCCGATCGTGACAGTCGGCTCAGGGCTGAACATGGACGTGTCGCGTGAGATTAGCGGCGTCGTGATCTGGTCCAGAGTTCTGTTATCTGTTGCGCCTATTCGAACTTGCGTATCGCTGGTCAGTCTTGCGTCGACACTGTCATCTGCACGGCTTGAGCGGAGCGCCTCGGCGTCGATTGAATCGGGATCCACTCGCGCTTCAATCACCGCACGTGCGGGTCGGTCAGCTGCTGCATCAGTGTCACCCGTCGCGGGTGTTTTTGTGAGCTTGATGGTTTCAATGTCCTGGACGTCTGGTCCGTCTTGGAGGTCAGCGGCGGCGCGAATGCGCGGCTCTTCGCTGATCACCTCTCCAGCAATCTCTGTCAAAGCCGAGCCAGGCGGTAGAGGACTGTCCGGCGCGCCTGACGCAATCCTGGTCAGATCGGAGGTCGTCGCCTTATTCTGCTCGACCGTTGCAGCCTTAGCTTCGATTCCGTTGGTCTGCGCGCGCTCTAATGGAGCCGCGGTCAATCCGATGAGCTCACCGTCCAGCGTCTTTGCAGGGGCGGCATCAGGCGTCGGCACGGCGCTGGCTATTGTCCCCACAGCATCTTCGCCGTTCGGCGCGTCCTGACCAAGGGCGTCTGCGTCTTTAGCAACATAGGCAGCAAACCCATCCTCGCTTGGTTGGGCGCTATCAGTCTTTTTGTTTGGTTCGAGGGCTGTGTTCTGGTTCGTCTTTGTTGCCGTCCTCGGCGACGCCAGATGCTCTCCTAGCAGACCTGCGTTCATGTCACTCTCTTTGAAACTTATGGTTAATACAACAGCAGGGCGTAAAGAGTGAATTAACAACTTAAAGTTTAATCTTGATTCAGAAACGTCGAGGTGCGCTATGCTCCCCCCATTGTCACTAGCTATGACTTCCGGTCCTGCGGCTGCGCCGACAACTCAACCGGCGGAAATGTCTGAAGATGCCAAATTGCGCTTTGAACAATTGCTGTGGGCGGAATTGCTGGTTCATACCGGGCTTGAGGACGCGCTCACTCTGGGCGGCGGGCAGGGGGCTTCGATGTTCTCTCGCTATTTCGTTGAAGCAATTGCCGCCGACATCGCCAAACAGCACCCACTCGGTCTTTTGGATTCCGACTTACCCACACAGGCAGCCGCATCAACTGAGCTAAAAACAGGGGAGACAGACAATGGATAGCGTTACTTTAGAGTCGTGTCTCAGTGCGATTGAGCAAACCTTCGAACAAGAAGCCGCGTTTATTGTAAGCGGTGAGATCGCTGAGCTTAGCAAACTGTCACAAACCAAGCTGGTGCATCTGGAGTCATTGTCGAACGCCATCGAGGGCGGCGCTCTGCGCGGTCAATCAGCGGCACTTATATATAGAGTACAACGTTTGCAATCGACAGCGGCCGAACATGACCAACACTTACAGGCCATGCGGCACGGCTTGACGCGAATCCGTGAACGGATTGATCGCTTGCAGAGCGATGCACAAGTTGGATCATACAATCAATACGGGGCACGCGTGCAGTTTTCTGGCGCCCGTGGACGCTTCGAAAGCAAAGCCTGACTTGGTTAAACCTTTTTTCATCTAGAGATAGTAACCATAGAAATACAACCAAGAGTGGTTTCCCTGAATAGGGGTGTCAGGATGACATTGACCAGAAAGTCTTCATTGGACCGAACGAAACAAGGATAATAATCAATGTCTAGTATTCTCACTAATAATAGCGCAATGGTGGCGCTCGAAACTTTGCGCGGCATCAACAAAGACCTTTCAACGGTCCAGTCTGAAATCTCGACTGGCAAGAAAGTTTCCAGCGCTAAGGACAATGCTGCGATCTGGGCGATCTCAACTGTCATGTCTACGGACGTTGATAGCTTTAAGCAGATTCAAGACTCGCTGAACCTCGGTAATTCTTCTGTCGGTGTTGCGCGTTCTGCTTCCGAGCAAATCACGAACGTTCTTCAGGACATGAAAGAACTGATCGTCTCGGCTCAAGAAGAGAATGTTGACCGTACCAAGATCCAAACCGATATCGCGGCTATGCGTGACCAAGTTGGGTCGATCGTTGGTGCTGCACAGTTTAACGGACTGAACCTGGTTGATGGTTCTTCTTCTGCAGACGTGAATGTATTGGCTTCTCTCGATCGGGCATCTAACGGTAGTGTTAGTGCTTCGTATATTGGGGTTGCTCGTAGTGACTTGTCGATCTCAAACAATAGCACGGCCGCAACTTATGGCGGTACAGGTGTTACTGACACAAGCTTGATCGACAATGGCGGCGTCAATGCTGGTACAGCTGACACCGTGGCAGATTCTGCGACGCAAGTGATCAGCATTGAAGCGGTCGCTGACGGCAATGGTTATCGCATCGAGCTGGATGATTCTGGTACAAACAACAATATCGGGACACGTACGTTCGAATATGTTGCCGGTACTGATGATAGTGCAAATTCTGTTGCAGCAAGCCTCGAAACTCAACTTTCGAACTTCCTGACAGCAACAGGTCAGACCGATTACACCGTAAGCCGGTCAGACAATGCGATCTCGATCACCAACAATTCCGGTGCAGCCGTAGATATTACCAGCTTCTCGTCTACTGGCGGTACAGCAGGCGTATCTGCTGGTGGCCTGGGTGATCTTGCCACGATCGACGTCACAACTGACACAGGTGCAACTGCTGCTCTGACGGCGATTGAAGGTCTGCTTAATACGTCGATCGACGCCGCAGCTGGCTTCGGTTCTGCTCAGAAGCGGATCGAAACACAAGGTGAGTTTGTTCAGACAATGGTCGACTCGTTGACCTCTGGTATCGGTGGTCTGACGGACACAGATATGGAAGCCGCATCTGCTAAGCTGCAGGCACTTCAGGTTCAGCAGCAGCTTGGTACTCAAGCACTGTCAATCGCGAACCAGGCGCCACAGTCTCTGCTGTCGCTCTTCCGATAGTCACTCAATATTCTGGAGCGCTCATTCCGGGCGCTCCAGATTTTTCTTAAGAACCTGAGGAGGTTTGATTGCAGGCTCTAGCTGTCAAAGCGTATGGTGAAGTCCGAAACCGGACCGCGGACAATAAGTCCCTCGAACACGCGCTCTTTCGTCAGATCACAGACGCGATAATCGAAGCTGAAACGCTCGCCAAGACCGAGGTCTCTAAATGGGCCGATGCGATCAACCGAAACCTCGAGCTCTGGACGGTGCTGACCACCGACCTGCTTAATCCCGAAAATCAACTCCCGGAACCAACGCGCAAAGCGTTGCTGGAGCTTTCTGTCTTCGTTCGCCGCAGCAGTATGCGCGTGTTGTCAGGAGAAGAAGAACTAACCGACCTGATCGAAATCAACGAGTCAATTATGCAAGGCTTGGTGGGTTCATAGTCGAAAACAGGATCAAGTAGAGGGGACTAGGAATGTCCGGATTAATGTTGAAACTCGCGCCAAACGAGCGCTTTATTATTAACGGAACCATGTTGGAAAACGGCGACAAACCCGGGCGCATACGTGTACCGGGTCCTGATGTTATGGTTCTTCGGTGCCGCGATGCGTTGCGTCCGGATCAAGTCGATACGCCGGTCAAACAGGTTTATTATGCGATCCAGCTGTTGATTACAAAAGACCTGGAAGAAGACGATACACTGCCAGCTTTGTTTCGCGCGTGCGATGAATTGAAAGGTGCGTTCGCGCACATCAAGCCTGATCTCATTCCGACTCTATGCCAAATGATCCAGCGCGGAAATTACTATTCCGCGCTTTGCTATCTCAAGCAGGTGATCGAACTCGAATCTCAATTGCTCGGCCAGGAACACTCGGACGCATTGGCGGCTTGAAATGGTTTTCCAGCCGGTCATTCCTCTCTCTGGATTTAGTGGGTGGTCCTTTCTGCAGGCCACCTATGACCGGCAATTGGAGGCGTTTAACAATTCGCCGCAGATCAAAAATGATGCCGAATATATAAAACAGAAACTGTCCGAACCGATTTCGGTAGAGGACTTTCTCGGCGATCAGCGCTTGCGCCGAATTTCCCTGACTTCTTTCGGATTGGATGGCGAAGACTGGAAAGTCGGGTTTCACCGCAAGGTTCTAGATGAAGTTCAGGACCCTGAAAGTTCCTTCCTGACCCGATTGAACAATCCGCAATACACCCGGTTTGCAGAAGGCCTGAACCCAATCAATGGCACGATCTCGCTGTCCTCGAGCCAGGTTGATGAAATCGCGGCGCGCTTTGTCGCCGAGTCTTTCGAAGTCGCGGTCGGCGAGCAAGATAATAGCATGCGACTGAGCTTGAACTATCAGAACGAAATCAATT
>CAYGUD010000001.1:10288-23022 GCA_964352865.1 uncultured Hyphomonas sp. | reverse complement strand
CTGAAAACTCGACAGACGAAACAATTTTGTTCCGCCTGCTCGGCAGTGTGCCGGTCCGAACTGTTCTTGAGAGCGCTTTAGGTATTCCGACTGAAACGCAGCAACTGCCCATTGATCGCCAGTCGGAGATCCTCAATGAGCGTTTAAAAAGCCAGTTCAACCTTAATTCCGTTCAGGATCTAAAAGATCCGGAAACGGTAGAGCGCGTCGTGCAACGCTATCAGGCGTTACAAGGACTGACGCAGAATGCGGCGGCATTTTCGCCGGCATCTACCGCCCTGGTTTTGCTTGGGAATGCTGTCGGCTTTGGCTCGGTCGCGAGCCAGAACCTGTTTCTAAGCAGCTTCTAACGGGCCAGTGGTTGTCGCCGAATTTGCCGCATCGAAAGCTGGCACAAGCAAACCATTCAAATAGTCAAACGCTATTTCAATACCGTCACTCGGTTCGGTAAGATAACGATCCAAGTCCGGAAACAGCGTATACGCGATATCGGCTTTAGGATCTTTGCCAAACTCGTACAGTCCAGCCCGCACCATGGGGGCGATTTCGTCATAAGTCGTCATCAGCTGACGATAGGTCTGCAGCGTTGCATTTTGCGCGTCAGTTGCAGCTTTCGGCAAGGCCCGCGAAACACTGCGCAGGACATCAATCGCGGGATAGCGTCCGCGTTCTGCAATCTTACGTGAAAGGACGATATGCCCGTCGAGAATGCCGCGAACCATATCAGCCACGGGTTCTTCAAAGTCAGATCCAGCGACCAGAACTGAGAAAATTGCCGTAATGTCGCCGCCTGCTTTGGAGCCGGGACCAGTGCGTTCGGCGAGTTCCGATACAACCCGGACCGTTGACGGCGGGAAGGCGTTGAGCGCTGGCGTTTCACCGGCCATCAAAGCGGTTTCTCGATGCGCTTCAGCAAATCGCGTCAGCGAGTCAAACAGGAACAGAACCGAGTGGCCCTGGTCGCGGTAATATTCAGCGGCCGCCATCGCGCAGAATGCGGCGCGTTTTTTGGCGCCGGGTGGTTCGTTAGCGGTGGCGGCGACAATGGTGGTTTTTGGTAAGACATCGGCGGGCAGAACTTCGTCGATAAATTCCTGAACCTCCCGGCTGCGCTCACCGATGAGGGCAATAACGATTCGGTCCGCATTCATGCGGCCAGCCAGCGTCCCGAGCAAAGTTGATTTTCCGACCCCTGAACCAGCGAACAGGCCGATCCTTTGGCCGCGACAAATGGGCAGCAGCGTGTCCGTGACATTCAAGCCGGTTGCCAGGCGCGGACCCAGCGGCTTGCGATCCGCAGGTGATAGAGCAGGGCATTGAAGCGGGATGGTGACAGCCTTGTGCTGCGCTGGATCCGGGGTCCGACGCATCTGCACTTCGCCGCGATAATTGACCAGGGCACCGAGCCAATGGTCACCAATCGTAACTTGATCCTGATGTGAGACAAACGCCCGATCACCAATACGGACAGCCTCCGTGGAGCTGTACATTAGCACTTTCACGAGCGTTCCCGTCACGATCATCACTTCACCGATCAGTGACTGACCGGGTTTCTCGATCATGACGCTATCGCCAATCCCCACGGCATGGCTCACGCCGGAAACCTCGATCATGCCAGGCAAGATCTCCGTCACAGCGCCCCATATGCGACCGGGGGGTGAAAGCTGGTGAGTCATCGTCAAAAGTTAATTAAACCTAGGGTATCTGTTAATCCTTTATTCAACTTATAGTCGCAAATTTTGCGGAAACGTTAACCTTAATGGATTTTTCGCATGCTTTCGGATCTTTCTCTCTTTCAAGTCTATGGTGCGATGGCGCGTCATGCGGCTGAGACGCAGAGCACCAGTGCCGAAAATCTCTCTCGCGCCAATGAGCCAGGGTACAAAGCCGTCGAAGTTGAATCCTTTGCCGACTATGTGAAACGCAACGGCCCGACGCTGAAGCAAGTCGATTTCAATCAGCCTTTCGAGCAGATCCTGAGTAAAGGCGCAGCCTCGCCAAACGGCAATACAGTGAGCATTGAACAAGAAGTGTTCCGATCCGCCGAAGCCTCGAACCAGCATCAGATGGCGCTGACGGTTTATTCCAAATCAATCGAAATGATGAAGCTCGCGCTTGGTCGGCGGAGTTAGGGGCTAGGTCATGAACCCATTTGAATTCTCAATGATGCAGGCGGTCTCCGGTATGCGGACCAATGCTCAGCGCATCACGGTCAGTGCGGAGAATGTCTCGAACGTTGATACGCCTGGCTATCAACGCAAAATATTGACGACCGAGCAGCGGTTCGGCTCAGAAGTGTCGTTCGGAGCGCTGCGCACGGCGCTGGATCAAACCCCTGGAGAGCAGGAATATGATCCGTCTAATCCCATGGCGAATGCCGAGGGCTATGTGACGCTGTCAAATGTATCGCTGGTGACGGAAATGGCAGATCTGCGTGAAGCCAACCGCACTTACGAAGCCAATCTCAATTCATTCAAGCAAGCGCGGAGCATGTACTCCTCTCTGCTTGAAGTGTTGCGGCGTTAAGGAGAGCTAAGTGACCAATTTCGGGTTTGGGGCGTACAACTCGATCAATCCAGCGAAAATTGCGACCCCTACATCTACACCGGCAAAGCCTGCGCAGGATGAAAATCCCGTCGCCAAGGGCGTGTCAGATTTTAAAGCTGCGGTCCAACAGGCCGAGCAAGCGGCGATCGATACCGCGGTCACCGGCGCTGACCCACATGCCATGGTTGAAGCCTTGGCGAATGCGGAAATGGTGCTCGATACCGCCGTGACTATTCGAGACAAGGTCGTTGAGGCCTATCAGGAATTACTGCGAATGCCGGTATAGATGGAGCTCTGGGGCGATGGGCGAATCTGAAATTTTTGAAGTGCTGCGCGCCTCCTTATGGGCCGGCGTCCTGATGGGAATGCCCATTCTCGGCGTTTCCCTGGTGCTCGGCTTTGTCATCGGTCTCGTGCAGGCGCTGACCTCTGTGCAGGAAATGACTCTGACCTTCGTGCCGAAAATCGTTGCGGTGGTGAGCGTCTTCTTTCTGACGATCGGCTACATGACCCGTGTGTGTCTAGACTTGTTCAACAATTTTATTCTCCCGATGATTGCGGGCTGAGGCGTAGATGTCAGAATCCAAATTTCTCGACCTTTCAAAGCCCACCGCGCTTCTCGCGATTGGGCTTATGCTGGTCATACTGGTCATGGTTTTGCCAGTGCCGTCCTGGGTGCTCGATCTGGGGCTGACCGCGTCCTTTGCGTTTGCGATCCTGATTTTCACGACCTCAATCTTCATTGAGAAGCCGCTCGATTTTTCGTCTTTTCCCAGCGTACTTCTCGCCTCACTCATCTTGCGTCTGGCGCTAAACGTGTCTTCGACCAAATTGATTATTTCAGAGGGCCATACCGGCACCAGCGCGGCAGGCGGCGTGATAGAAGGCTTTGCGATGTTCATCATGGGCGGCAATCTTTTTGTCGGTCTTGTCGTTTTTGCCGTTCTGATCATCGTGAATTTCATGGTCATTACCAAAGGTGCGGGCCGGATGGCCGAAGTCGGCGCGCGCTTCGCCCTCGACGCGATGCCTGGCAAGCAACTGGCCATCGACTCTGACCTGGCGGTCGGCGCGATCAGTCATGAAGAGGCCAAACAGCGCCGCGCAAAAGAACAGGAAGAAGCAGCTTTCCTCGGCTCGCTGGATGGTGCCTCGAAATTTGTCAAAGGTGACGCGATAGCTGGCCTTCTGATCACGGTCTTGAATTTGCTGGCGGGAATTGGGTTCGGCCTAGCCGCACATGGCCTGTCTCTGACAGAGGCACTGGCGAATTACTCGATTCTGACGGTTGGTGACGGTCTGGTCTCACAAATCCCGGCGGTGATCGTATCGGTTTCAGCTGCGATGCTACTGTCCAAAGGCGGTGATGATGGCGCA
Source organism: uncultured Hyphomonas sp. (assembly GCA_964352865.1). Taxonomy (GTDB): domain Bacteria; phylum Pseudomonadota; class Alphaproteobacteria; order Caulobacterales; family Hyphomonadaceae; genus Henriciella. The sequence goes on along the minus strand of CAYGUD010000001.1, from coordinate 19,098 downwards.
ATTGACGAAGCGCTTGGTAAGCAGCTCGGCGGGAATGCCACTGCGTTCATGATTGTCTCTGGCTTGCTGGCCGTTTTTGCGCTGATGCCGGGCCTGCCATTCTTGCCCTTCATGGCGGCAGCGATCGGCTTTGGTGTCGCGGCTTATTACTTACGCAAACAACAACAAGAGATCGCTGCCAATCCCGATAAGCCAGAGGAAAAACCGGAAACCGAGACCAATCAAATTGGCGACTCCATTCACTCTGATGAAATTCATCTGGAAGTCGCACCTGACCTGGTTGCGACTGTGCTGCAAGGCGAAAGCGGCATTGAAGCGCGGATTGAGAAAATCCGTCGCTACATCGCCGAGGAGTATGGCTTCGTCCTGCCATCAATCAGGATGACGGATAATCCAACGCTGACGCGAAATATGTATCAGCTCAAGATTCAAGGCGTACCGGTCGATACCGGCTTGCTGCGGCCAGGGTCACTATTAGCGTTGATCGAGGAAAGCCAGCTGCCGCATTTGCAAGGCGAACGCGTGAAGGAACCGGTCTACAAAGCTGCGGCGCGGTGGTTGCCAACCACCAAGAAGCAAGAGCTGGTGGCAGCCGGTGTGCCTGTCGTTGAGCCTATCGAAGTTCTGGCGACGCATATGCTGGAATTGATCCAGGCCAATTTCTCGCTGATCTTTACACGCATGGTGATGATCCAGACGCTTGATGCGCTGACCAGCGTATCGGACGAAGAGCGCGGCGCCAGCAACAAGCGTCTGCTGGATGAGTATATCCCGACCAAGGTGCCGCCTGAGACCCTGTTGGCAGTGTTACGCTCTCTGCTGGAAGAGCGCGTCTCGATACGCAATATTTTCCTGATCCTGGAAACTGTAGGTGAGGCCAAATCACAAGGGGCGAGCCAGACTCAAATGGTCGAGCTTGTGCGTCAGCGCTTGTCCTTCCAGATCCTCAATAAGCTCCAAGACGGTGAAGGCCGCCTGCCGCTGGTGCAATTGTCGACCAGTTGGGAACAGAGATTCGCAGAGCATGAAATCAAATCAGAAGCGGGTGCGACCGATATCGCTCTACCGCCTGAATTGTTCAGTGAACTGCTCAATGGCATTCAGGAGAAGCTCAACGAAACGGCGCAAAAAGGCGTTGTTGCGTCAATTGCAACCAGCTCAAAACGACGGCGCTTCCTGCAAACTGTATTAGCCAGCAAAGGCATCAGAAACGCCGTGCTCGCCTATGAAGAAATTCGTTCGAGCAGCAAACCGCAAATCGTAGGCGTTGTATGATCCCGTTTCTGGATCTGCTCGGGCCGGATCTTTCATACTGGGTTGCGCAGTTCATTCTGACGGTGGCGCGCTTGTCCTTCGTGATCATCTTGATCCCGGGCATTGGCGAACAGGTGATCCCGGCACAAGTGCGGGTCTATCTGCTCTTGGGGTTATCTGCTGCTGTGTCAGGGCTCGGCATCACCAATTATGTGCTTCCAGCAAGCCTGACCGACCTTGGCGTGGTCATCGTTACGGAATTACTGCTTAGCCTGTTTCTCGGGATTGGATTGCGAGTGGTCATCTGGTCGTTGAATATTGCGGGCAGCGTCATCGCTCAATCGATCGGCCTGGCGCAGCCTTTAGGCATTGCGCTCGAAAATGAAGCCCAGACGGCAACGGCAAACCTCCTATCCATGGCTGGCGCGGCGCTGCTTTTTTCAATGAATTTCCACATCGAAGTCATTTCGAGCTGGATTGGTCTATACGAGACGATCCCAATTGGCGGCACGTCCTGGGTCACGCAGGCTTTCCTGTTCGACAGCATCTATTCGGCATTCACTTTTGCGGTGCTGCTCGCCTGGCCGTTCGTTGCGATGAACCTTTTGTACAATGTCTGCCTTGGCTTCATCAACAAAGCGATGCCCCAAATGATGGTGGCATTTGTCGGTGCGCCGTTTCTGGTCGGAGCAGGCCTGTTCCTGCTCGCGGTTTCGATCGGCGCTATGCTGATGGTCTGGCAGGACCAGATAACGCAACTGGTGGTGTGGTTATAGGCGATGGCTGAACAAGACGACCAGTCCGGCGAAAAGGAATTTGATGCTACTGATGAGCGCATTCGGCAAGCGCGAGAAGATGGCGATGTTCCAATATCCAAGGAGGCCAATGCCGCCGGCCTGATTATTGGTATCGGTCTCGCTGTAATGGTGTTTCTGACGCTTAGTTCGCAAGCGATGAGCGAAGGCTTTACCAGCATGTTCTATCATGCGGATCGATACGCAGCCGACATTTTCATAGATCAGGGATCACAGACGCGGAAAGTCCTTTTGGACCTGATCCTGTCGATTGCACCGATGTTTGGGGTGTTGGCCGCCTCGGTTATTCTGGTTCTCGTTGTGCAGCGCGCGATTGCTTTTTCAACAAAGAAAATCAAGCCGGAAATGAAGAAGGTAAATCCGGTTGAGAATATCAAGAATAAGTATGGTGCGAAAGGCCTGCTCGATTTCCTGAAAGATGCCGCGAAGATGATTTTCGCAGGCATAATCGCCGCCTATTTCATGCTCTATTTCGCCACTGAATACTATGCAGGTAGTGCTATGGGGCGTGGGCAACTGGCTGATTTCACGCTGACTCAGATCCTGAAATTGATCATGTATTTCGCAGCTTTCCAGATTGTACTGGCGCTGCTCGACGTCCCCCTGCAGCGGTATCTGCACGCCAAGCGCCTGAAAATGACGCGCGAAGATCTGAAGAAGGAAATGAAACAGAATGAAGGCGATCCGCATCTCAAACAGCAACGCCGCCAGCGCGGGACGGAGATTACGCGCGGCGACATGCTGAAAAATGTTGAGACAGCCACGGTGATCATGGTGAACCCGGAGCATTATGCGGTGGCGCTTAAATGGGACCCAGACGGCGACACGGCACCGATCTGTGTTGCCAAGGGTGTGGATCACCTGGCAGCCAAAATCCGCGAAGTTGCGCAAGCCAACCAGGTCCCGATTTATCGTGACCCCCCGACGGCGCGATCTCTGTACCGGCTCGTTGAGATCGACGAAGAGATCAAGAAAGAGCATTTCGCGGCGGTTGCGGCGGCCGTGCAATATGTTGAACGCGTGCGCCAGCACTTGAGGCCGCGATGATGACACCTGATCAAATTATCCCGAAACTGCTCAACATGAAGCAGAAAGACCAGGAACGGCGCTTGCTCGAAATTGTCAGCGAAAAGCGATTGCTCGAACAGAAACTGAAAGACCTTGCTGCCGAAACAGCGCGATTAGATGCACGTGAGGACGGGTTTTCCCAGATGAGTGTCGAAAATGGCTATTTGAGGTATGTGCAACACCGCCGCGAAGCGCTGATTCGGCAAATTGAGGCGCTGAACCAGCAAGTAGGCGAGGTGCAATCGCAGTTGCGAAAATCGGTGTTTTCCCAATCAGTGCTGCAGGATGAGCCGTGAATGTAAACCAGTTTACGTTCTGTTCATAATGTTCGCGATACTATCCCAGCGCGAAGAGTGGTAAATTCAATTATAACGAGCCACCGGAATGCATGGAGATACAATATGAGCGCCAAGACACCGTCCCACGTGGACCATCAAGTCGGCCGTCGTATTCGGCAAGCCCGCCGCGACGCCAAACTTACTCAAGGACAATTAGGGGACATGATTGGACTGACTTTTCAGCAAGTCCAGAAATACGAGAAGGGTGTAAACCGCGTTTCCGCTGGCACCTTGTATGAAATTTCGAAAGTCCTGGGCCTGCACATTAGCTGGTTCTTTGACGAAGATGTCGTCGATCGCATCGGAGATTCCGAGAGCAAAGAAGCAAATGAATTCAGCGATTGCATGAATTTGCTGCTCGACTTGCGTCAAAGCTCAAATCTCGGACCGGTACGTGAAGTTTTGCGCCTCGCTGGCGCACGATAGCCCTCACATTTAGCGTTTTGGCGAAGCCAAAGTCAGCGTCTCTAGCTGACTTTGGCCCATTGCTCATTCGGGTAGGACGCCATTGCGGCGCCTTTGGTGTCGATAAACGCTTCAAGGTCATTGATCACTGAAAAGATCAATTGCGCTTCCGTTGGCAGATTTGTGTGATCGCCATCCGGAGCAACATAGGTTTCCCAGAGTTTTAACTTGAGCAGCATTTCTGACGGGCTGCGGGCAGCTTTGTCGCTCAGGGCGTCAATGATGCTCAATTGTACATCCAGTTCAGCATCCGCCAATTCTTCTGTTTCAATCGATTGCGCAAAATGAGCGTGACGCCGGACAGATTTCGTCCATTGCGGCAGCTCGCGTTCGATCAGTTTGTCGGTCCCCATGATAATTCCCTTCAGGTCACATCGCAGTTTTTGTCAGGCGGGAAGTGCTTGACACTTAGCGAATGCGACAACACGCGGATTTGTTCCCTCGTGAAGAGATTTTTTTGAAGAATTTTCAGCCTGGCGACGATCAATGCCAGAATCAGGGCGCTTTTGGGCTAATCGTCCTGTTTCTTTTCTTGCTCTTTAAGCGCGTCGATCAGCTTTTTGAGTTTTTCGGGCACGGGCTCGTTAAGCACCTGCTTGTATTGCTCACGCAGCGCTTCTCCCAGCGGCTTTTTGCGCCGCCAATTGGGCGGGCACTCTGGAGACTTTTTGTCACCGGACATACTGCAGACTCTGTTTTATTTCCCTTTGGGGAGGTTGGAGCCTAAGTTGATATGTTCAAGCAAGCAGGTCAGTTATGCGATTTTTGTAATACTGATTGTTGGGAAAAAGGCTTGTCAGTGCCCATCACTCAGCTGACGGGGCTGCGAGTTCCGCAATATCCGTTAAAACAGCGGACTCAGCCGGGTCCAAACTCATTGGATGGACAAAATTTGGCTTGAACCAGGGCGTCTTGCGCGGATTGAACAGGCCGCGCAGCCAGTCGATGACGATTTGGGCGCGCGGCAGACGCCGGACACGCTCGGGATATGTTAGCCAGAACCGAATCGGCGCGACTTCAGGTAAGTTGAGTGGAACGAGATTTTTGTTGAGATCGTGTACATATGTCGGCATCAGAGCGATGCCGCCACCATTGGCGCAAACTTCCAGCATGACAGACCCAGAATTGGTCACCAGGGCGAAATCGATGAGATCCCGGAACTGTTTGGCTTTTGGCGCCCAGCGCTCCATTTGATTGACATATCCGGAATGAATGATGCAGCGATGTTCGTGCAAGTCGAATACGCTGGTCGGGTGCCCGAATGTTCGCACATATTCCGGCGAAGCCCAAAAAATGTAATGCAAAATTCCCAGCCGTTTGGAGACAATATCCTGGCGACCACCGGGCTCCTGGAACTGTACGGCAATATCGGCCTTGTCGTTAAGTATGTCTGTATCCGGACGGTCAGTGGTCACTAGTCGGAGTTCGATTTTTGGGTTTTGCAGGTGGAAATCCGGCAAGTGCGGCGCGATCCAGTGCGCCGCCAATCCATCGCCCGCGCAAAGGGTTACCGGGCCCTCGGCCGGTAAGTCGTGATCGAGGACATCGCTGCGCAACCCATCCGCAGCGTCAGACATGATTTCCGCATAGCGAAGGGCCTTGCGGCCGGCTTCAGTCAAAGTCACGCCGCGTGGAGACCGGTACAATAAGCGTGCGTTTAACGTCCGCTCCAGATCATCGATTTTACGAGAGACGGTCGGTGCGGTTTCTTTTAAGCGCGTTGCAGCCGCATTCATGCTGCCGAGTTCGGCAACAACAATGAAGACTTTGAGCTTGTCCCAGTCCAGATTTTCAAACATCCATCGCCTCTTATGCGATTTCTGTACTACCCCAATTCAATTCTGTCTGCATCGGACGCCAACGAATTGTGCAAACTCCTGATGCCAAAGGAGTATTTTTAGATGGTCACTCAGCAAATCAATCTCGAAACCTACCCATTCGTCGTCGATCAGGCGAAAATGGCCGAACAAATGGGATTGTTTGGCTGGCGCAGTGCGACGCCACAGGAGATCCCTGAGCTTGTTGCGCTTGGCGAAAGTCTTATCGATGACAAATTGGCGGATCCCGAGACAGTTGAACGCGTGCATAGTGTGACTGGGATCACAGCCTGGGCCTTTGGTGCCCCGATCGAAGGAATTGTTCTCTCTGTACCGCTCTCGGTTGCTGGGCTCGCGGCCCTACAAGATAACAAGTTTCAGCCTGGATCACCGGATGAAACTCATATTGCGGCTCTCGGTACGCCATGTGCGGCCTGCTATATCGGAATTTATGCGGGGTCGACCCATGCCGCGCGAAAGGCTGTGATGACAGGTGCGGGCGTGATCCGAATGGGTTTGTTCAGCCAGGTGCCATGTTTCGCACGTGCAGCCACTGAAGACGGCGCGCGATCTATGCAGAGCCTCGGCTGGGCACCGGCGACGTTCGGACCGGATAAATTGTGGATGCAAGGCGCGCTCAGCATTCCAGCCCAGAAAGTCGCTTAGATGCTGGAGATTAGCGACGTTGGTCAATCCGGTCTGTCCAGTGAATTGAAGTCCGCAGACATAGACCGCTTCAAGATTGAAATGGTGCGAACGCTTGATGCCTATCAAAAGATGGTCGCGCTTCGAGCGATCACGTTCATGGCCGAGCAGGATTGTCCGTATGATGAAGAATATGATGGCAATGATCTGTGTGCGTCTCATCTGCTCGCATATGCCGATGGGCAGCCCGTTGCAACGCTCCGGTTGAGATGGTTTGCCGGCTTCGGTAAAGTTGAGCGCGTTTGCGTCTTGCCTGCCTATCGCGGCAGTAATGTTGTCAAAGTGATGTTGGCGGCCGCCTTCGAATTGGGGGCTCGCAAAGGGTTTCGCCGCATGACGGCACAAATCCAGGCTCGCCTATGGCCGCTCTGGTCGAGGATACTGAATTGTAACCTTCTGAAAGACCGTCCAAGTCTGTTCTTCTCCGATTTTGAGTATTATGAAATAGAGATCCCACTTGCGGCTCATCCCGAGGCGATACGCTACAACTCCGATCCGTATCAGATGATCCGGCCGGAAGGCGCGTGGGACGAGCCCGGTGTGTTGGACGCCTCCAGCACTCGGAGAGACGATATTCGAGATGTGGCTGCGTAAATGTGTTTATTGGTCATCAGCAACTGGTCTGAAAAGCTCGACCTAGCGCGGCGGCTCTATGTCTCGCGAAAGATAAATGCGTTGATTGAGCAGGCGCGCGTCGCGCAGCGACCACTGGCCTTTTTGCAAGGGACGAAGGGCGTTAGCTTTGACGGCATTGGCCTCCGAATAGGGCGTTATGAACCGATTTTCACTGCCAGCGATTTTGGCGGCACATTGCCGTCCGGATTGATCGATTTTATTGTTGGCAGTGCGGCCCGCGAAATCCAGTTGGCAGGGGTAGCGAGCTTTTACAGTTTTGAACGCCTTCTAGGCGTGCTTCACCGGTCCGGATATACGACAATGATTGGCGTTAAGTCAGTTTTGTTCGTCGATAAGATAGGCGCAGATGACGTCTACAGTGCTTATGGGCCGCCTCAATTGATCGAGAACGATCCGTTCACTGAGGGGCTTGTGGTACGATCCGCATCGATGAAAAACCAGTCGACGCGCTGGCCTAATGCCTGAGCGATCATGAATAGTGTGCCAGCTGATACCCGATTGCTGCCTCGCTCATATTTGTGAATTTGCTGGCTGGAGCAGCCCAACGCGAACCCCAGGTCCGACTGCGTCATTGAGGCATCGATGCGCGCGGATCTGATGCGCTGGCCGATCTGTGAATCGACGGATGGATCTGGTCTTCTGGTCATGAATCTGTCCCTGATCAGAATTTAATTGCAGAACGTAAATTCAATCTTAAATTGAAAAGCGAGCACAAAGAATCCGTTTATTGATCCAGAGTTTGCAAAAACAGCAAAATTGCAGGCATCAGCACGAATATCAGCGCCAAAAACAACCAAAGCGGAAATCTCGTTTTGGTCTCCGCAAGCGGCGCTGGCGAGGTCTCGTTATCAGCTGGCACCACCGGATCGTTCGTTAGCTTGATCATGCCACTCTTATGAGCGTATACGACTGCAAACGCACCGGAAATGATGGTGCTGGCGAGAATCAGAAATGTATTATTCTGGATGATGCCAACAATCAGATTGGACACTGCCAGCGCTGTGGTCGCCAGGAGCGTGTACGGACTGAGCCGCAGGTTTGGCCGGGTCGACTGTGGTTTACTCATCAGGAGGTCCTCATCCGTTGACGATCGACAATTCAGCCGGTTCTGGGGCTTCAGCGAGCTCCGGTTCATGTAAGGCGATACGGTTCCAGGCATCCAACGCGGCGATTTTGTAAGCTTCTGCCAGGGTTGGATAATTGAACACATTGTCGATGAAGTAGGACAGCGTGCCCTCCAGAACCAATGCCGCCTGACCGATATGGATCAATTCAGTGGCGCCTTCGCCAACGATGTGGACGCCGAGTATTTTCTGAGTTTCCAAATGGAACAGCATTTTCAGCATGCCGCGCTGAAGACCCATAATGTGGCCTCGCGACGTTTCGCGTAATCGCGCCACGCCGGATTCGTATGGGATGCGTTTTTCCCTCAGCTCGCGCTCGGTATAACCGATCGTAGAGATTTCCGGTACGGCATAAATCCCGTAAGGAAAATGCTCTGGCTTGGGTTGATTGTTGAGATCAAAGGCGTGACAGACCGCAATTCGTCCTTGTTCCATGGACGTGGATGCGAGGCTGGGAAACCCGATTATGTCGCCAGCTGCATAGATTCCCGGGATTTCGGTTTCAAAACTCGCTGGATCAACTTTCAACCGACCACGCGAATCTGCGCTGAGGCCGATCGCGTCTAGTCCGAGATCTGATGACGCTCC
>CAYGUD010000001.1:0-10188 GCA_964352865.1 uncultured Hyphomonas sp. | reverse complement strand
GCGCTGAAGATGGTCGCGTATTCCATACCAATTACGCCGGCGCCGATCACAGTCAAAGACCGCGGCAGCGCCTCGATGCTGAGAATCTCATCGCTATCCAGAATATGGGTCCTGTCGAATGGGATATTGTCAGGGCGATAAGGTTTTGTTCCGACGCTGATCAGCGCTTTCTTGAACGTATAGGTCGCGATTTGGCCGGCCGGGCCCGTCACTTCGATTTCGGTGCGGCTGATAAATCGGGCGTGGCCTTTTTCCATCGTAACACTGTTGCGACTAAACTGATGCTCAAGCACATCAACTTCATGATTCAGCGTTTGCGAGAGCCGGTGCTTTAGATCATCCACAGTTATGTTGGATTTGACCTTGTAGGTTCGGCCATAAAAGCCGCGCTCGCGCCACCCCGATAGATTGAGCACGGTTTCGCGCAAGGTCTTGCTGGGGATCGTACCTGAATGGACCGACACGCCGCCGACACGCGGAAACTTTTCAATCACCAGAACGCGTTTGTCGAGTTTTGCGGCCTGGATGGCTGCACGGCGGCCTGCCGGACCGCTCCCAATAACCACCAAATCATAGGTGTTTTGCATGTCATCCCCAGTCGAAAATCGAATCAATTCACTCAAGTTTTTCAACATTAAGTTGAAAAACTACTACTTTTTCCACCGGCGCACTAAGAAAGGCACCGCTTATCTGAGGTGTAACAACTTAAAGTAGTTTTTTGTTAATGCGACGTGTGGAATACGAATCCCGCGCGCTCCAAGGAGGTCGCCGAGGCCCCCACCTCTCGGCACCGCGGATCTGGAAGTTTTGCACTCTCTATGCATGGCGGGAGCGGCTGGCCCGATTGCTGGCTGCTCCCCCGACATAATTTCGTGGCGCGAGATGTTGCGGCGTGAAAATAGACAGGAGCTATCAAGGTGACAGATCGTATTCGAACTTCACTCACCATATTTATTTCAATCGGGCTTTTATCCAGTTGCGCCAGCGCTGCGCAATTTGGGGATGGCGCTATACGCACGTCGACACTGGGCCGCGTGCAGGCAACACCTTTCATGGACTTGGTCGACACCCAAGCGTGCCGAGAGGCGCTCACGCAGTCTATCGGGTTTACGCACAAAACCCAATCGGTCACCAATGGCGTGCATATCACGCAGGCCTATCGGTGTGATGCCGATCGCGTGCTGGCATCGGTGAGTTTGAAGAATTTGAACCCCTATCCCATGAAATGCGTCGCCCGGACAGAAGATTCCGAGCACGGTTCCGTCGTTGAACCGTATGGTTTTGCACGTTTCGAGTACGCGTTTCGCACGGCCACTAGCCATAATTGCGTGACAATCGGATCGTGATGTCATTTTCCACGATCCCGTTTTCTGGATTGTGGGCTTAATCACTCATCTTTGCTGAGATTGTCTGGTCGCGTGTCGTATCGAGTGTTAGGACGCTATATGGTTCGGGAATTTACGCCAACAAAACAAGATCAAATCGCGGTCCTCTCGGATGCGAGCTGGCTTTATCTCACAGAGAATGGCGCTTTTTTTGAAGCGGATATCGGTGATGCATTGCTCGAGTTGGAGCAGACGGATGAGCATTTAATGATCATCCTCTCAGGCCAAGCGACATTGATCTATTACGAAGACGGCGTTCCGCAACCGACAGCGATTTACCGGGTCGCGGGCGAAGTCCTTCATCATGCGGGAATGCACCTGCACACGCCGAACCCCTTTCGAATAGAATCTGCCGGCGACAAGACGCGTGTGGTGCTGATCGACCGCGCCGCTGTTTACGATCTCATTTCAACTGATCGCGCGTTTGCAGAATTCCTGTTCAAAGACCTTTCTCAGCGTTTCATGCAAGCCCTCAGCTATTTGCGCGAAGAGCGTGTCGAGCCACTGCTCATTCGGCTCGCCAAGCGAATTCTGACCATTACCCGCTACCGACCTTCGGTGGAGTTCACACAGGCTGAGCTCGCTGATATTCTGGCGGTTACGCGGATCAGTATTTCGAAGGCGATCAAGACACTGGAAGAGCAAGGTCTGATCAAGCGCGCTGAGCGGTCTCTGATCCTGGTCGATCGCGATAAGTTGAAGGTCTGGTTGAGTGAACAGGATCGCGATCACTGAGCTCGGAGAAACGACGCACAATCCTTAACAAATGTTCGCGCAAAAGTAGCAAAAAGAATATACTCAACTAAAGCGCGAATTAACTATGATTTGCTAGTTCTGATCGCTGTGGTGGACAGTCGGTTAGACATAATGCGTTTGAAACACATCAGAAAGTTCCGGGATAATGCCGGGCAAGTGGCGATCGTTTTTGCCCTTTCAGTCATTCCAATTTTTGGTGTGGCCGGATTTGCGATCGACTTCCAGAATACCATAAAGCAGAAACAGCGTGTTCAGATTATCTTGGACTCCGCGGTCCTTGCCGCCGCTCGCAAAAAGCAAACCGGCGCATCTGATAGTGAAGTCCAACAAGCGCTTCAGGACTTTGTGCTGGCGCAATTGGCCCCAACGGCGACAGGGCTGAATTGCAACTCGGCGGTTGTTTCAATTCGCGCGGCAGATGACGTCATCTCTGCAACCGTTCCATGTTCGCAGACCACCAGCTTGACGCGTGTGATCGGTAAAAGTGAAATGACTTTCAGTGTTGTTTCGACGGCCGAATATGGCATCGATAAATTGGATGTCGCATTCATGTTCGATGTTTCCGGCTCGATGAATAGCAGTCGCCGACTGACCAACCTCAAAGCGGCTGCCAAGGATGCAGTCGATGTCTTGCTGCCGCCAGATGCTCCTGCCGAGTTGATCGAGGATACGCGCCTGGCGATGATATCATACAACACGATGGTCAACGCGGGCAGCTATTTTGAATCTGTCACCGGCCAGCCGGCAACTCGAACGTATACCCATGTCATCGACGCGGCGGGCTCTGGTGCGCGTCCCGATGAAGGAGAACCATTGCGTGGTGTGGAAGTCACCTTGATGGATGCCGACCGCACCCGGGAGCTTTCACCATTGGGCGATGGCGCCGTGATCGCAATTGAAGATTGGGGCCGTAACGACAAGACAAGCCAAAGCCTTAGCGTTGATGTTAAAGTCCCGAGTTCAAGCTCAATCCATGGCCGCTTCCAAAGTATGCGTCTCGAACTGAGCGGACGTGAGCGACATCGGCAAACCGAGAATGTTGTGCCTTACGCGCTCTATGGTGATCGGCGCGGACGATATAATGGCCGCAACTGGCGCGAAGGGGAGTATGAGCTCCGCATTCAAATTTATAGTCAGAGTCGTGCTCGCGGACGAAAGCTGTTTGACGAAACGATTGAATTCGAAATCGTCCGGTCAGAAGATGCGACTCCCAAAACTGTCGAATACACGCTGACATCGACATGTGTCTGGGAGCGCGATGGGAGTGAGAAATTCTCCGACGGAGCGCCGCGATCCGGAGCCTATCTGGCGCATCGTCAAGCTTGGTTCGTTGAGGATGAAGATCATCGCAATGGCGGCGAATGGAAAACGGGACATCCGAACCGCGAGGATCATAGTTGGTACCGCGGGACCGAGTGCCGCGCCAGCGAACCAGTAGGACTCACCAACAATCGAGCGGTTTTGAACAATTACATAAACAGCCTGAATGCTGGTGGCGGGACCGCGGGCCACTTGGGTGTCGCCTGGAGCTGGTATCTTGTTTCGGAACATTGGGACGGCGTGTTTACGGGCAGCGAAGCCCCGCTGGCCTACAGCGAACCTGACAGTGATAAAGTCGTTATTCTGATGACAGACGGTTCGTTCAACTCTGAAGTCTTCCCGGAGCAGGGGTCTTCCGACGCCCAGGCGCGCGCCCTTTGTGACAACATGAAAAGGTCTGGAATCAAGGTGTATACTGTCGCCTTAAACGCGCCATCCTCTGGCCGACGCGTTCTCGAATATTGCGCATCTGGAGCTGAGTATTTCTATCAGCCGGAAACGGCCGCCGAGTTGACCGATGCCTATAAACAGATCGCGACATCAATTTCCGACTTGCGGATTTCGCAATAAGAAAAGGCAATGTCAAAGCGCGGAAATTCGTACGCTCCGTTAACCATAATTACGAATTGACTGCGCCTGATAAAGAAATTCAGATTTAAAGTTATCTTCAATTAAAACAATGCACTGTATCCTCCTTTCATAACAAGAAAGGTGGGATGAAATGAACTTCCAGAACAAGAAACCATTAACCGTTGGCTTCCTCGATAGCGTCAACTTGATGTATGATCGGGCGATTGAATTGCTCGATCTTCCAGAAGATGTGGCGCAGACCGTGCGCGACTGTAACTCGACTTACGAGGTTCGTTTCTCAGTCCGCCTTCGCGGCCGTTTGCAGAGTTTCAAAGGCTATCGCTCGGTTCACTCCGAGCATATGGAGCCGGCAAAAGGTGGCATCCGCTATTCGATCGAAGTCAACAAGGACGAAGTCGAAGCGCTTGCCGCACTCATGACTTATAAATGCGCTTTGGTCGAAGCGCCGTTTGGTGGTTCGAAAGGCGGTCTGATTATCGACCCGTCCGAATGGGAACCGCACGAAATGGAAAAAATCACACGCCGATTTGCTTATGAGCTGATCAAGCGTGATCTGATCAATCCGTCTCAAAATGTCCCAGCCCCGGATATGGGCACTGGCGCCCGTGAGATGGCCTGGATGGCGGACGAGTATCGCCGCATGAATCCAACTGATATCAATGCCCGCGCCTGTGTTACCGGCAAGCCGCTAAACGCCGGCGGGATTGCTGGTCGAACAGAAGCGACAGGCCGCGGTGTTGAGTATGCGTTGCAGGAATTCTTCCGTCATGCAGATGACGTCGAGGCCGCCGGTCTCGAAGGCACGCTCGAGGGAAAACGCATTGTTGTTCAAGGTCTTGGCAATGTCGGGTATTATGCTGCCAAATTCCTCAGCGAAGAAGATGGTGCCAAGATTGTTGGCGTCGTTGAGCGTGACGGTGCAGTGTTCAATGATCGTGGTATCGATATCGAAGCTCTGAAGGCGCACCTTACAGCGCGCCGGCCACTGGCAGAGTTTGACGGCGCAGAATTCAGCGCCAACGGCGCCGCCGGGTTAGAATATGATTGCGATATTCTCATTCCTGCTGCTTGCGAGAGCGTGATCACCCATGCCAATGCCAATCGCATCCAGGCGCGCCTGATCATTGAGGCCGCTAACGGCCCGGTGACGGCAGAAGCCAATGATATCCTGCTCGACCGCGGCATCACGATTATCCCTGATCTATATGCCAATGCAGGCGGCGTTACTGTGTCCTATTTCGAATGGGCGAAGAATATCTCGCACATGCGGTTTGGGCGGATGCAACGACGTCAGGAAGAGGCGCGCAGCCGGGCATTGCTACAGCAGATCGAATCTCTGGTCCCAAATGGCGTCGATGCGGCGACTAAGGAAAAACTGGAATGCGGTGCTGGTGAGATCGACCTGGTTCGCTCCGGTCTGGATGACACCATGCGCGCTGCATATGTCGCGATGCGAAACGAGCGCAACGCACATCCAGATTGCCCGGATCTTCGAACCGCCGCTTATATGGTTGCGGTTCGCCGGATTGTCTCCGTCATGGATCACTTTGAACTCTAGGACGCTGGTCCACCCGGTTTCGCAGAGAAACTGACAAAGTAAAACCGCCACCCAAGAAATTTGGGTGGCGGTTCTTTTTTGGGAGGCGTTAAGCCCGGCAATCCGGGATTGATACTTCGCGGTGTCAGCTAGTTGGCGAGCGAAGCCGTATCAATGTTCTGCAAAACCGTCTCTGGGAGGGAGGTATTCTCGGCTGCAAGTTCGACGCGGTCGCGGCCATTGCGTTTGGCGCGGTAGAGCGCCGTATCAGCGCGTTCAAGCGCGTCATTGATGCTGGCCTCATTATACATCGGCTCTGAAACGCCAATGCTGACAGTAACATTGAACGGTCCTGTCTCACTTGGGAATTTGACCTGTTTGATGGCGAGCCGGATCCGATCAGCGACTCGAGCAGCAGCTTCTGCATCGGAATCGACCAGAACAATCGCAAATTCCTCGCCGCCGAGGCGTCCAATCAAGTCTTCCTGGCGCAGCACATTGGCGGCGATCGAAACCAATTTGGACAGCACATTGTCACCCGTGGCGTGGCCATGGACGTCGTTGACTTGCTTGAAGTGATCGATATCGAGCATCAGCGCTGACAAATGGCTATTGTCGCGTTTGAAACGTGCGAGCTCTCGCTCAGAGAAGCGCATAAAGGCGCGGCGATTCAGAGCTTTGGTGAGCGGATCAATCGTTGCGAGTTCGAATAAGTCGCATTTTTCGTGTTCCAGCTCAATCAAGTCACGTACGGCATAGCGCGCGGCGCTGCGGACGCAGATATCATTGCTTACCAAGCGGCCGAAGCTGCTCAGCAAAGCGAGATCAGATTCTGACCATTGTCGTACGTCGGTGTCGGCGATGCACAATGTGCCAAATCGCTTACCATTCGGATCCATCAGCGGAACGCCTGCCATGGATTTGAACTTGGGAATGTTCAATCCTTGCGTATTGCTGGAAAAGAACGCCTCTTCACCGATATCGGCGACATCAAATCTCGTTTGTGAGAGATGCATCCGGGCAAAGTATGTTTGCAGGTCTACAGCAGAGTAGTTTTCGGTCCCGTGCTCGCAGAGGTACCATTGGCGATAGCGGCGGTTCAACGCGGCGATAACGAACGGTGTTCGCAAAGCGAGTGCGATTGAATCGGCGACGCAAAGAGGCCCCGCAGACTGGTCCTCGCTCAGAATCTGGTATCGTTGAAGAATCTCAGATTTTTGTTCTTCAAATTTTGGCGCTGGATAAGAAATCATGCCCGTTCTCTCCCGATTTTCCCCTGGGGGATTTTCCTTATATTCTAGGACTGGTTGTAAAATGGTTTACACAGAAGCGATTCCCGTGATCCGCGTCACACTGTTGAACGAAGCTCTGCCCGAAACCCCAAAAAAAGACCCGCGCAATTGCGCGGGTCAGTCATAATGGAGATTTGGAAACGGGCGTTTCCATAGTCCCTACGTCTCAGGACTAAAAAGCGTTCCATCTTTTTTGATATTGCCTTATCGCCGAGGTCCTCTGCTAGGCCGCTGCGTGGACAAGATTGTCGGCGTACCCACAAAGATCCTGAATGCTGTATGGCGGAGTGAATTCCTTCGAACGCTGGGGGAGGGTATCAGCCTCCTCTTCGCGAAGTGTTTGCAGTTTTGCACGCGCGCGATGAATTCGACTTTTGACTGTGCCTACAGTGCAGTTACAGATTTTGGCGGCTTCTTCATAGGAATAGCCCATCGCGACGACCAAAATAAACACGTCGCGTTGGTCCCGCTCGAGCGTGAAGATTTGCTGAATGGCATCTGAGCATTCGGCCTGTTCGGCGAGCGGACAGTCCGTAACCAGCCAATCCTCGAGATCACTCGGAGCGTGGCTATCCAAACGCTTGTTCTTACGCAGATCCTGCAAGAATTCATTTCGCGTAATAGTCAACATCCAGGACTTAAACGACCCTTTTTCAGGGTCGAATGAGGCTCGGGCGCGCCAGGCTTTCAGGCAAGCATTCTGAACGATGTCATCAGCGCGTGCCTGCTCGCCACAAAGCATGCGAGCGAACCCGCGCAGATCTGGAATGATTTTTTCAATATCAGCCGCAAACATAAATTAACCCTTTCCCACATTCAGGGTTTCTGCGCGGTTGGTTAATTAAAGGTAAATAGTGTTAACAACTTGGAAGCAATTGCAGTTTTCGGGCGCCTCTCAAGTTAAAATTTGTGTTGAGGAAGTTGTTCTGGAATAAACTCGGAAAGCTCTATCCCTGAATGCACGAGTCCAAAATTATATTTCGAAAACAAAGCCCTAGGTGAAGTTTCGAGCGGCCTGTACGGAAATAGGTGGTGCAGTATGAGGTGCTAAATGGAGGCTTTCGCGTGTGTTTTCTCCGCCATTTTGGAAACTAAGTGTTAGGTAACCAAATCTATCGTGGGTAGAAATTCGAGGAATTCGCTATGTTTTCTGATAGATTAGAGAGTCTTTTGCCTGACCTGCGCGCCTACGCGCGAATGCTCTGCGGAGACCCCGTTCAAGCCGATGACATCGTTCAGAATGCTTGTTTGAACGCGTGGCAAAGTCGAGACCGTTTCGACCCTGAAAAGGGAGCCTTGCGCGGTTGGTTGTTTCGCATCGTCCGAAACGAATTCTACCAGCAGGTCCGTAGCGCGCGCGTGCGCCGATCCGAAGATGCCGATTTGCTCGATCAGGAATTGATCGCTGATTCTGACCTCGAGCCACGCACCAACCAGGCCCCTATGCTTCAAGCTGTGCAATCTCTAAAGACAGCGCAGCGGGATGCATTTTTGCTCGTTGTCGCCGCTGGCTTCACATATGAAGAAGCTGGCCAGGTGCTCAATTGTTCGGCTGGCACTGTGAAAAGCCGTGTGAGCCGAGCGCGAGAGGTTGCGATGGATCGCTTCCACTCTGAGCGCTGGAATGGCAGATCGGCAGATCATACGGTATCGCCGATCAATCAATTACATGATGCGCTTAACAGAATTCACGCCATATCGTCTGCCGCTTAGATCAATTTTGCGTATGAACGGCTTATAGGAGCCGTTTCTCTTCCAGAAGATCTGGCAGGTCATTTTCATAAAGGACAACATCCTCATCGGAAGCTAGCTCGCTGACGAGGCGACGCGCATCGCCAAAGGATGCTCGTGAATGCGTTTCCACCTGTGTCTCATCCAGTGCGTCCGTGAAGGCTGCAATCCGGTCTGGATTAACCGCAATGATGATGTCGCAATGGGTTGACGAGAAAGCGCCAAGTCGCCGGTGAACGCTGTCATGCTCCAGCCCAAGCTCAGCGACGCCGGGCGTAACGAGTATGGCTTTGCCGTTGCGGTTCCGGGCCAGTTTGTGCAGGACTTTCACCGCGTTCTTGAAACCGATTTCGTTCGAATTGTAGGCATCGTCCAGGATCAGAGGCTGGCCTGGATGCTCGATTTTCTGGAGGCGGTGCTGCACCTGCTCCACATCTTTGGAGAACGCCGCTATGCGCGTCGCTGCGGATGGGTTGACCAGATAGGTCAGGACGACAGCCAGTGCGGAGTTTAAGATGTTATGGTCGCCCAGCAGTGGCAACGTATACGCGAGCGACGGTGTTTGTGCGCTGCGGCGATCCTGTACTTCGATCGACCAGTTGCTGGCATCCAGCTCAGCTTGGACGATTTGGAAGTCGGCCTCTTCGGTCTCACCCACCGTGCAAATCAGATCAGGGTGTTGTGCTTTCAGATCTGCGAAGGGCTGATGTTCCAGGATTTCAAATGGGATCACGGACAGGCCGCCTTTGGCGCAAACATGTTCGACCAATTCCGACTTGGCATTGGCAATTGTGGCAATATCGCCGAAACGCTCTGTGTGAGCATTGCCAATCGCCGTCACGATGGCGAAATCCGGATCTGAAAAATCGCACAGCCGTTTGATGGAGCCGATGCCATAAGCGCCCATCTCGGCAATGAAATATTTATGTCCGCGTTGCAGCTTTTCGCGAATGTTCCGGGTCAGGCCAAGCACCGTATTGATGCTGCCAGGACTGTAGAAGACAGGGCCCGCCGCTTCGAGGATCTCGGCGAGAATATGCTTCGTCGTCGTCTTTCCGAACGATCCCGTAATGCCGATCGTTACGGGTTCAAACGCATTTAGTTTGGCCACGGCTTCGTCGATGAAGCCTTGATTGACAGAGTCCTGGAATGGTCGAAGAATGCGGTTGCTGAGCATGATCAGCAGCGGAATGATCTGCAGGATGACAAATACCGCATAGGCATGCACGAGGAGAAGGCAGACGCTCAGCGCAAATAATCCGCGGCTGAGCCAGCGGATACGCTTAAGGCGTTGGGTCGTGACCAGCCTCTTCTTATAGACGTAATTACGCTCCCGAAGCGCCAGGACGGTCAGTAGAGCCGCGCTTGCGAGCCATAGATAGCCCCCCAATTCGATAGAGGCATCAGCGACGAATAACCCAAGCAAGCCGAGCGTGGCCAGGACATCAAACAAGCGCACCCGCAATACGGCGCCAAGAAACCGCGAGCTGTCATATTCCTCCTGCTGGAAATAGGTCAGGATCGTGTTGATACGCACCAGCCCAAAGCCCAGAAGGGCGAAGACAAACAGGACAAA